>CAMHUJ010000009.1 GCA_946188175.1 uncultured Ruminococcus sp. | reverse complement strand
CCTTTTGCTGTTTCCTCGGGTCTTATATATTAGGAGGCGCGAAATTGGCTTCAGACTGTGATTTTTTGATATTTTGCCGCAAATTCTTGACAAAATTCGGCTAATATGCTATAATTAAAGTGTATAGCCATATGATGAAGAAAGCGGGGTTCGGATGAAACATTTTAACAAAAAGTCACTGCCTGCTGCGTTTTGTGCCGGTATGCTTTCGCTCTCTGCCTGCACAGAACCCGTAACTGTTTACGGTCCCCCTTCTTCTATGCAGACACAAGCCGGAATGCAGTCCGTAACCGAGGAGCCGCAGGATGTCTACGGCCCGCCTTCTGCCGGTGAAGATGAACCGGCGGAGGCATCTGCTGTATCTTCCGCGGATTGAAAACCGGCTTGTACAGAGCATGCATACACTCCTACCTTTTCGGGCGCCGGAGCACGGTCTGCCGTGTTTCCGGAATTGACAGCAAGATCTACAGGAGGCAATGTATGAAGAAATCTATTCAAACGCTCATGACTGCGGCAGTCTTTGCTGCTGCACTCGGAACCGGCGTCGGGGATACGATATCGGCACAGTTTTCTGCCGGTGCGGATGATGTCACGACGGTTCCGCAGACGACCT
The DNA here is from genome assembly GCA_946188175.1 of uncultured Ruminococcus sp. Lineage (GTDB taxonomy): Bacteria > Bacillota > Clostridia > Oscillospirales > Ruminococcaceae > Firm-04. The sequence continues at coordinate 12,588 of CAMHUJ010000009.1, read as the reverse complement.
ACGGTCCGCCGGTCTGGATGATGACGACCGATGAAACGGAGGAAGAAATCGAACCGATCCGTCCGGACGGTGAAGCCCCGGTTTATTCGGACGAAACCACCGGTACGACGCTGCTGACAACAGCCGAGCTGATGCTGGCGGGTACCTCCATGGTTTCGCAGATCAGCAGTACGACGACCACCTGTACCACGGTCGGGTTTGAGGGCACGGCACCGATTCCGACAACGACAGAGCCGGAGGAGCTTGTGACGCCGGGTGAAGCACCGCTCTATCATGAGCCGGGCGACCCCGACTACAACGGCAGCATTGATGCGCGCGATCTGACGCTGCTCAAGCAGTATCTGCTTTCCAATAAGGCATACGGCATTGATGCGGAAACCTATGATGTCAATATGGACGGCGATATCAACAGGGAGGACGTCAAGGCGCTGCTGCGTCTGCTGACCGGCAAGCCGGAGGATGAGGAGGAGAAACCGTCAACGGATGACAGTGATCTGATGACGGCGACAACAACGCTCGGCACATCGACCTGCCCGCTTTACGGTCCGCCGCCTGCTTACTGATTCTGTACCCAAAAATGAGAGGGCTGATTGACCATGAAAAAAACACTGCAATCCAAGCTGACTGCGGCGCTGTTTGCGGCTGCGATCAGCACAAGCGGCGGGACACTGTCACCGCAGCTTGCGAATGCGGCTGATGCGGCAGACGATGTCACCACGGTGCCGCAGACGACCTACGGTCCGCCGGTCTGGATGATGACGACCGAGGAGGAAGGAGAGGCAGTCACCACATCCGCGACGACCGAAATGCCGATTTTCAGCACCGAAGCGCCGACGGTCACGATGACGACTTCAACAACCGAAGAGCTGGCGTATAGTACCGAAGCGCCGACCGTCACAATGACAACCTCGACAACGGAGGAGCTCCAGCTTGCGGGCGAGCCGGTTCTCTATGATGAGCCGGGCGATATCAACATGAACGGTTCGATTGATGTGCGCGATCTGACGCTGCTGAAACAGTATCTGCTGAATCAGAGAAAGTACGGCATTCCTGAAAGCGCCGGTGATATCAATCAGGACGGCATGATCGACAGGAAGGACGTTCAGGCGCTGATCCGTTTGCTGACCGGTAAGCCGGAGGAGGATGAGAAGGAAACGACCGTTCCGACCACATTAATTGATACCGATGTGACGACCACATCCAGATGGATGACGACGCTTTACGGTCCGCCGCGGGCTTGGGACTGATGCGGATTTGAGCGGGTATATTCTACAGAAAGGAGCGAAAACACAATGAAAAAGTCACTGCAATCCAAGCTGACTGCGGCGCTGTTTGCGGCTGCGATCAGCACAAGCGGCGGTACACTGTCGCCGCAGCTTGCCAATGCATTCGGCTCGGATACCGATATCACGACCGTGCCGGAAACGACCTACGGTCCGCCGGTCTGGATGACAACGACGGAAGATACCGAGGAGACGACGACGGAGTTCATGCGGGAAGGTACGGTTGTGACCTATGAGGAGACTACAACCACTTCGATGACGGAGGAGCTCTGCCTGAGGGGTACCGTTACGACCGTGGAGGAAACAACGACCGAGCCTGAGCCGATTCAGCTCGCAGGTGAGGCAACGATCCCGACGACAACGGTTACAACGGATAATCTGGTGACTGCCGGCGTTGTACCGATCTTTGCCGAGGCAGGCGATTCTGATTATAACGGCAGCGTTGATGCGCGCGATCTGACGCTTCTCAAGCAATATCTGCTGAATCAGAATTATGCGCGGACGCTGGGCGGCGGTCCGGATCCGTATGATGTCAACGGAGACGGCGCAATCGACAAGAATGACGTCAAGGCGCTGATCCGTCTGCTGACCGGCAAGCCCGAGGATGATGACGAGGCGACCGGAACGACAACGACCGCTGTCACAACCGATACTTCGACAGATACCTCGACAACGACCTTTACAACCTATCCGGTCTGTCTCTACGGACCGCCGAAGGCTTTTGAATGACTGAACTGCTGAAACAGAGGGCTTGATATGAAAAAAACAACACAATCACTGATGACTGCGGCGATGTTTGCAGCCGCTGCGACTTCTTCCTTCCGCGCTGCCGCTGCGGAGGAAGGGCTCATGAACAGAACAACGACACAGAATGCGCCGCTGTACGGTCCGCCGCCGGTTGAACTGGCGCTCGGCGATATGAACGAGGATAAGCAGCTTGATGCGCGCGATCTCTCTGTACTCAAAAAGATGATCATGGACAGCCGCGGTCAGATCACACTGGACGAATTGGGCGATCCGGACGGAAACGGCATGGTGCAGATCTGGAGCTGGGGCAGTTCTCCGATTACGAGCAGCATTTATGTCGGTGATGTGAATCAAGATTTGAATATTGACAAGAAGGATGTGGAGGCACTCGTTCGGATGCTGACCGGCAAGCCGGAGGAAAACGAAGAAGAGGAAACAGACCCGATCGTCACGACGACGACAACGGTTATGGAATCCGAAATGACGCAGACCTCTTACGGTCCGCCGCCTGCATGGAAGTAAACTGAAACGCAGAAGCGCTGCTTCGGGAGGACGCGATATGAAAAAGACAATGCATTCTTTACTCACCGCTGCAATGTTTACGGCAGCGGCGACTTCGTCATTTCATGCATCCGCCGCAGAGGCAGCGCTGATGCAGAAAACAGAACGGACAGATCAGCTTTTGTACGGTCCGGCGCCGGTCACGCTTGCACTCGGTGATATGAACTGGGACAGGGAAGTGGATGCGCGCGATCTGACGGTTTTGAAGCAGAAAATTCTTGCAAATGACGGTGTGATACAGCGAAGCGCGCGCTGTGATCCGGACGGCGACGGCTGGGCGGTAATCTTTGGCGCGAGCGGATTTAGTCTGCTGGACCTCGGAGACCTGAATCAGGATATGAAGCTCGATAAGGAAGACGTAGATCTGATGATCCGGATGCTGACCAGCAAACCGGAGAAAGAAGACGAGATCAAGGAGAATTCAGAGACAATCACAACGACAGTGACAACCGAGACTGCATGGACCCGGAAGACACTGCCGACAACAACGTGGGATTGGGATGTCGTTGTTCCGCTGTACGGCCCGCCGCCTGCTGCGTAACAATTTCCGACAGAAAAGAGGATACATATGAAAAAATCAATTCAATCCATTCTGACTGCGGCGATGTTTACGGCAGCTGCGACCTCATCACTCAGCGCGTCCGCAGCGGAGCAGGCGCTGATGCAGAAAACCGCAGGTCCGGAGGCTGCGCTTTACGGTCCGCCGTGGGTTTTTGCCGAAAAGGGCGACATGAACTATGATTTTCAGTTTGATGTCCGCGATGTGACACATCTGAAACAGATCATACTGGAGGAGCGCGATCCGCAGCAGAGCGATACCTTCCTCGGCGATGTCAACGGCGACGGAAGCATCGACAAGGCGGATGTGCAGGAGCTCATCCGGAAGCTGACCGGTAAGCCGGAAAACGAAGAGGAACAGACCGAAACGACAGAAACGACTACGACTTCTGAATCCATGACGTCAACGACACATACGACAACAACATGGGAGTATCCCGTGCTGATGTACGGTCCGCCGCGTGCATGGGATTGAACTGCTGATCGGCTGCGCGGGAGGGGCGCGATATGAAAAAATCATTACATTCTATTCTGACGGCTGCGATGTTTGCGGCTGCGGTCACGACCTCTGTCGGCAATCCGGCGGTATCTGTGCAGAGCGGTGCTGCATCTGCCGAGGCGGGTCTGATGCAGGAAACGGAGCGCGAAATGCAGGGCGCTTACGGTCCGCCGAACTGGTTTACCGAGACCGAAATGACAAAGCTGACCGATACCGAGCCGCAGGATGTCTACGGCCCGCCCAACTGGTTTTCTGAGACGGAGACCCTGACGACGACGGATGTCACAAGGGATATTCCGCCGACGGTCTACGGTCCGCCGAACTGGTTTTCGGATAAGGAAACCGAAGCCACGGTCACGACAACAACAGATGTCACGGAGATCAATCCGCAGCCGGCTTACGGTCCGCCGTGGGTGTCCGGTGATCTGAATACAGATTTTCAGGTGGATGCGAGGGATCTGACGCTGCTGAAACGAATGATTCTGGACAATAACGGCGCAGATGTCAGTCTTGAGGTTCCGCCCGGGTATGTCATCGCCGACGGCAGAGCTTTCGCCGATATGAACGGTGACGGCAAACTCGACAAGGCGGATGTCAAGGCGCTTGTCCGGATGCTGACCGGCAAGCCCGAAAAGGAAGACGATCCGCAGGAATCGACCGTCACATCGACCGATACAACCGTCGCATCACTGATTACGACCACTTCGACGCCGGTCGTTTCGCTGTACGGTCCGCGGTTTACGAATAATACGACCGATCCGGTCTATAAAACAACAGCATCCGAAACGCTGACGACGGCGGATGTTACAGAGCCGGTTCCGCAGCCGGAATACGGCGCACCCGTTGATTATGAAGAAAAATAACACTGACAGGAGAATATTATGCTGAATCCGAAACTGAAAGAACAGAATATGCAGCGTCTGGCTGTTTACCGCGAAGGTCTGAAGGCAATGCCGCAGATCCACAACCTCTTTTTTGAGCTGACGCTCCGATGTAATGAACGCTGCCTGCACTGCGGCTCAAGCTGCGGCGATGTTCCGTCCAATGAAATGACTACGGAACAGTGGTGCGGCATCATCGACCAGCTGAAAGAGGACCTCGGTACCGAGGGCTATATGCTCTGCATCACGGGCGGCGAGCCGCTCCTGCGCAAGGATTTCTTTGAAATCATGGGACATGCGAATGAACTCGGCTTTAACTGGGGCATGACGAGCAACGGCACGCTCATCACCGAGGAGGTTGCGCAGAAGCTCCGTGACTGCGGCATGAAGACAATTTCGATCAGCCTTGACGGCATGCCGGAGACGCACGATGCCTTCCGCCGGACACCCGGCGGCTGGGAGCGCGGCATGCAGGGTATCAAAAATCTCGTGAAGGTCGGCGGATTCCAGTCGATTCAGGTTACGACGGTCGTCACGCACAAGAATATCGTCGAGCTGGATGCACTGTTTGATGTGCTCAAGGATATTGATATTGATTCGTGGCGTGTGATCAATATGGACCCGATCGGCAGAGCAAAGGAGCATCCGGAGCTGCTGCTGACGAAGGAGGATTACAAAACACTGTTCGAGTACATCCGCAATAAGCGCATTGCCGGTGAGCCGGTCTGCTACGGTTGCAGCCATTATCTCGGCATGGAGTATGAGCGCGAGGTGCGCGACTGGTATTTCCTCTGCACGGCAGGTCTTTACACCGCGAGCATCATGGTCAACGGCGATATTACCGCTTGTCTCGATATCGAGCGCAGACCGGAGTTCATTCAGGGCAATGTGCTGAAGGAGCATTTCAAGGATGTCTGGGAAAATAAGTTCCAGATCTTCCGCAAGGACCTCAGCCTTGAAAATGAAAAGTGCCGCAACTGCAAGGAGGCAAAATACTGCCACGGCGACGCTTATCATACATGGGATTTCGACAACAACTGCCCGCAGGTCTGCTTCAAGGAAGTCCTGTTTGATTAAAGTGCCGGACGTCCGCAGAAATTAGGAATTAGAAATTAGAAATTAAGGGATCCGCCTTGCGGCGGATAATTTGAAAACAGAAGCCGTCCAATCATCGCATAACGCTTTGATTGAACGGCTTTTTATTATATCAAAAATGGGATTCCAAAGGGACAATGTCCCTTTGGCGGGAGTTTGAGGGCAGCGCCTCATTATAAATGCATCGCAGATACCTCTTAATCTCCGAACGAGACGCCGATGCGCTTGGCGGTGACGACAAGCTGATCCTTCGGATCGACAAACTTTGTCAGTCCGGCGATATCCTCGAGCTTATTCGAGGTGACCTTGCCGTTGACCATTGCGACCGTTCTGCCGTATTTCTCATTGGCGATCAGCTTTGCGGCATGGACGCCGAATTTTGTTGCAAGAATACGGTCATATGCCGAGGGCGAGCCGCCGCGGAGCATATGTCCCGGGACGCAGACGCGTGTATCAATGCCGGTGCCTGCCTGCACCTGTGCCGCGATGCGGGAGGTCGCCGTGATGATGCCTGCCTCCTCGCGCTTTCTCGCGCGGTCCTTCTTTTTCAGCTTTGCCTCATCCTTATCGAAGGCGCCCTCTGCAACTGCCATGATCGAGAAGGATTTTCCGCTTGCCGCGCGCTTCATGATCGCGTCGCAGACCTTGTCGATATCATAAGGAATCTCCGGAATCAGGATGATATCCGCGCCGCCCGCAAGACCGGAATTCAGCGTGAGCCAGCCCGCCTTGTTGCCCATGATCTCGCAGACCAGAATCCGGCTGTGCGAGGCGGCGGTCGTGTGCAGGCGGTCGATTGCGTCCGTTGCGGTATCGACGGCAGTATGGAAGCCGAAGGTCACATCCGTACCGTAGATATCGTTGTCGATCGTCTTCGGCAGACCGATGACATTGAGACCCTCCTGCGCCAGCAGATGCGAGGTTTTATGCGTACCGTTGCCGCCGAGCGTCAGCAGGCAGTCGAGCTTCTGCTTTTTGTAGGTCTCGCGCATGTTTTTGACCTTGTCCACATTGTCGTCGCCGATGACGGTCATCATCTTGAACGGCTGACGCTTCGTGCCGAGGATTGTGCCGCCCTGCGTCAGGATGCCGGAGAAGTCGCCCGGCTGCATGACGCGGCAGAGATTATGAATCAGACCGTAATAGCCGTTGGAGATGCCGACGATCTCGACATTTTCCTCGCCCATAAGCTCAAAGCATGCTTTTGCAACGCCGCGGATTGTTGCATTCAGTCCCGGGCAGTCGCCGCCCGATGTCAGGATTCCGATTCTCTTTTTCATGGTTCATTTTTCCTTTCGTATATGGTTTCCGGTTGACGGTTTTGTTACATCTTATGCCGGTAGGCACATTTCGGATAGTTGGAGCAGACCCAGAAATTGCCCTGCGGTGTTGAATATGCTTTCAGCTTTGCGTGGCATTCCGGACAGATCTGATGCAGCAGCGCCATGCGTGCGCTGTTTTTATACTGGATCGACTGCTGCTCATGCTCGACGCGCGCGATATTGCCGCGAATCTGATTCTGTCCGATAAAATCGAAGATATAGTCGATCTCGCCGTCGGTCAGCAGCTTCTCCTGCTTCTCCGCGACATCCTGCATCACCTTTTGCAGCGACGGTACGGAGGTCACGATATTCGTGCGCGGCGGATAGGGCGGCGTGATTTCCAGTCTTGCGCCGGTGTAGCGGTACATAATCACAATCGAGTGATAGTAAATCTCAAAGGGCAGCGGCGCCAGAAAATCACGCAGATATTTCAGATGATACAGATTTTGCAGGACGGGGCTGTAATAATCAATCTCGCGGTCGCCGGTATAGTGCTTCCAGTATTTCTTCATGCCCTCACCCTGAATGATGCCGCGAAAGGTTTTCATTTCACAGACAAAAATACCGGCGCGCGTCAGAATCAGGAAGTCGATATGCATGGTCTTGCCTTCTTCTGACGGAATCAGGATATCGCGGATGATCTTGAGGTCCTGATACTGTGCCAGAAGCATTGTCAGCTGCATTTCCGGTGTGAGTTGTTCATTTGCCATAGTCTTGAGTGCCTTCTTTCGGTGATTCCCTTTTTAATGTTTTGCTTTCTTTTTCAGGCAGTCGCGGATATACTGCTCGGTTGCCTTTGCAGTCATCGGGCGCCCGTAGAGATAGCCCTGTGCGTATTCACAGCCTGCTGCGCGGAGCATCTCCGCCTGCTCCTGCGTCTCGACGCCCTCGGCGATTGTGTTGATCTGCTTTGTCCTGGCAATGCGCGCGACCGAGTGCACGATCTCCTGCACGACCGGATTATTGTGCATTTCCGTGACAAAGGAGCGATCCAGCTTGACAATCGTAAAGGGCAGCTGCTCGATATAGCTCAGCGACGAATAGCCGGTGCCGAAGTCATCCATTGCGAGCTTGATGCCGGCTTTGCGGAGCTCATGCATCCGCGCAATGGTCGTGTCGATATCCATGAGGGCGAGCGATTCCGTCAGCTCGATTTCGAGGCAGCTCGGCGCAAGCCCGTATTTGTTCAGCGCATCCTGAATCTGCGCGCAGATATTCTCCTGATAGAAGTCTGTGCTGCTGAAATTGATCGAAACGACGGTATCCGGCAGTCCCATGGTCTGCCAGACCTTCATCTGACGGCAGGCGTCATACATGACAAAGCGCGTGATCTGCGTGATGAGCTGCGAGCGCTCTGCAATCGGGATGAATATGCCCGGAGAGATTATCTTGCCGGAGGGATGATTCCAGCGGATCAGCGCCTCGAGACCGACGATATCGCCGGTTTCCAGCGAGACCTTCGGCTGATAATACAGCTCCAGTTCATTGTGCGAAAGTGCTTCATGCAGCTGCGTTTCGAGGTTGCTGTCATAAATGATCTCGTCATGCATTGCGGAGGTATAGCGGCTGACACTGCCGAGCGCCTTGGAGCCGGAGGACAGTGCAAATTCCGCATGCTCGAGAACATGCTCGAAGCTGTCGCCGTCCGCAGGCATCTTTGCGTATCCGGCGGAGCAGGACAGAGAGCGGTTCGAGATATCGCTGACCGCCTTGGTCAGCAGGGCGCGCTGTATCTTTGCAATGACCTTTTCCGGCAGCATTTCATCGCCGGTATCGCGCAGGATCAGTGCGAAATTATCGCCGGAGATGCGTGCGCCGAAGCCGCCCTGCGTCAGCTGCTTGACGAGCACATCCGCAAAGCTGCGCAGCACTGCATTGCCCGCTGTATAGCCGCAGGTATCGTTAATCAGGTGGAAGCGGTCGATGTCCATGACAATGACCCAGTAGGAATTATGCAGCTCGGTGGTGCATTCATAGAGCTCCTTGCCCATGCGCATCAGCTTATTGCGGTTCGGAATGCCTGTTACTGTATCTTCATAAGCGATCTTTTCCATTGTGGCATCGCGCTGCTTTTCTCCGCTGATGTCAATGACCGTGCCGCCGACAACGAGCCTGCCGGAATCCCTGTAGGTGGTTGCGCGGTAGCGGTAGGAATACCAGTGATACTGTCCGTCCGCGGAGCAGATGCGGAGCTCCAGCGTATCCGTCTTGCCGATAAAGTGCTTCATGTGACTGCGCATGGTCTGCACATGGGTGTCAAATGCGACCGCATCCAGCGGGTAGATCAGCTTGCGGATTTCGGGGATGGTAATTGAAATGCTGCGCAGACCGAACATTCTTTGCAGCTTCTCCGAGATGAAGAACTGCGGATTGCCCTGCTCGATCAGCAGCAGACCGACATCCATGAGCTCCATAATCAGATTATGTCTGCCCTCGGAGGCGCTGAGCCGGTTCGTATAGATTTTCAGCTTGGACTCCATTTGGCGGATATCGGCGAGGTCCATACCGATTGAGAGCAGCCATGTGACGCCGTCCTCGTCGGTTTCGACGGCGGAGGTATTCCAGATCATGTCATGCAGCACGCCGCCGCGCGCGGTGAAGGAATACTCCTGATTCTTTGCGTTGACGATTTCGCGGATATCCTCGTCGGTCAATTTTTCCTTTTTGCCGAAGAACATCGGCACGATTTCCTGCGCGGAGAGATCCTCATGCTTATGGAGATTCGAGAGTTCCATGAGCGCGTCATTGAGAATGACCTCGGTGAAGCTGTCGTTCCAGAGCATTGCCGGTGCGGTCAGATTCTGCGTCAGATAGGTCAGGCGCTTGTGGGTGAGCTCTTTTTTATACTGTTCGTTCCGCTCGCGGCGGTATGCCATGACGACACCGAGCACGATTGCGAGCAGTGCATAGGAATTGAAGATTATAAATATCAGATCGCCTTTTTCGCGGTGGAAAAAAGCATACAGAATCAGATATCCGGTCAGCAGCGAAAATCCGATGAGAACGGCTGCAATCAGCTGCTTCTTGTATTTCATGAACCGCCCGCTCCTTTCTGCAAGAATTTTCTCCTTATTTGTTCGCTTCTCTTTCTGTTGCGGGAACGGAAACCGGTGTTCCGGCATCCGTGAAAAGTGTACAAAAGTCCATAATGTTATTATACCAAAGAATGCCGTAAATGTCAATGGATTTTCGTGAGATGTGAAAAAGATTTTGAAACAGATTTCACAAAAAATTCACATTTATATGGTAAAATAAAAATGGACATAAATATATAATCCAAAAAACAGAAAGGAACCGATCACCATGAAGATTCTGATTGTCGATGACGAAATCAATATCCGCAACGTTGTGAAGGAATATGCAGAACACGAGGGCTTCAAGGCAGATGAAGCCGGGGACGGCATGGAGGCTGTCGCAATGGCTAAGGCGCAGGACTATGACCTCATTATCATGGACGTCATGATGCCGCGGCTGGACGGCTTTTCCGCCTGCAAGGAGATCCGCAAGACAAAGGATACCCCGATTATCATTCTCTCCGCAAGAGATGATGAATACGATCAGCAGCACGGCTTCGATCTCGGCATCGACGACTATGTGACAAAGCCGTTTTCGCCGCCGCTGCTCATGGCGCGCGTCAAGGCGGTTGTCTCGCGCCGGAATGCTTCGCGGACCAATGTGACCGAGCCGATGACCTTTGAAGGGCTCGAGATCAATATGTCCGGCAGGGAGGTCTATGTGGACGGCAAGCGCGCCAATATGACCCCGAAGGAATACGATCTGCTCTTCTATCTTGTCAAGAACCGCAATATCGCGCTGACACGCGACAAGCTGCTGGAGGAGGTCTGGGGCTACGACTTCTTCGGCGATGACCGCACGGTCGATACCCATATCAAGATGCTGCGAAACAGTCTCGGTGAATACCGCAAATTCATCGTGACGCTGAGAGGAATGGGATATAAATTTGAAGCATAATATATTCCGGAAAAATTCCATGCGCCTGAACATCTGGTTCTGGTTCATGGAATTTGTCCTTTTGACCTTTTTGCTGCTCTGGGTCTGTCAGGTTCTGTTTTTGCAGAATTTCTATGACCGCATGAAAACCAAGGATATCATGCGGCTTGCCGATAAGCTGATCGTACTGTATCAGCAGGGCGACTATCAGCGGGAATTTAAGGAGCTGGCAAAGCAGAATGAGCTCTGCATCGAGGTGCGCGACCGCTTCAACCGTTCGCTTGATCATGAGCATTATGTCGCCGGAAGCTGCTTTATCCACGGCTATAACAATCAGGTGACGGAGATCATCCGGAAGCTGCGCGAATCGCAGAGCAGCTATGAATACTGGAAGGATACGCATCCCGTCACGAATGCCGATCTGCTGATCTATGCGCGCGTGATCGGCTCACCGTCGATGCCTGAGGGCTATCTGCTGATCAATACGCCGCTGAAGCCTGTCTCCGCAACGGTCAGCATCATCCGGCGGCAGCTCATTATTATTACGATTCTGCTCGTGCTGATCGCATTGCTGCTTTCGATGATCGTTTCCGACCGGCTCGCAAAGCCGATCGTCCGCGTCACAAAGGATGCGGAGCAGCTCGCGCACGGCAGATATGATATCCAGTTTGACGGCTCGGGCTATGACGAGGCGGAGCGCCTTGCCGAAACGCTGACTTACGCGAGCCATGAGATCAACCGCGTCGATGCGATGCAGCGCGACCTCATTGCCAATGCCTCGCATGATCTGCGGACGCCGCTCACGATGCTGAAAGCCTATGCAGAAATGATCCGCGATCTCTCCGGCGATAATCCCGTCAAGCGCGCGGAGCATTTGCAGGTCATTATCGAGGAGACCGACCGCCTGACTGCACTCGTCAACGATATCCTCGATCTCTCCAAATATGAAAACGGCAAGATGAAGCTCGAGCGCAGCGAATTCGACATGGAGGACCGTCTGACCGAGATCGTCGAGCGCTACAGGGGTCTGAGCGATGTCTCCGGCTATACCTTTACGCTCGAAACCGACGGCGAGGCGGTTGTCAGCTGCGATGCGGGCAAAATCGAGCAGGTGATCTGCAATCTCATCAACAACGCCATGAACTACAGCGGCGAGGAGAAGCAGATTTTTGTCAGACTGGAGCATACGCCAGAGGGCATCCGCATTTCCGTGCGCGATACCGGCGCCGGTATGGATCAGGAGACGCTTTCGCGCATTTTCGATAAGTATTACCGCAGCGAGAACTATAAGCGGGAAGTGCGCGGCACCGGCCTCGGCCTCTCGATTGTCAAGGCAATCCTGCGGATGCATGACTATGCCTTCGGCGTGGACAGCACGGTCGGCATCGGCTCGACCTTCTGGTTCGTGATTCATCCGGAGGAAACCGAAAAATCATAAGCGGCGTGGATTTGCATATAACCCTTCGGGGCGGAACCGCTTTTCTCGGCAGGGTGCACAAATCTCCTGCGCGGCACTTGACTTTTCCGCAGTTTTACTGTATAATCAAACCTTGCAGGGGTATCTTTGCCCGAGGCATACTATATTATTATAGAAAGCCGCAAAGGTATCCGCATTCAATACTGTATTCAGCGTATATTCGCTGTACCGCAGACGCGGTGCATCATGATACAAAAGAAAAGGAGTGACGATT
>CAMHUJ010000008.1 GCA_946188175.1 uncultured Ruminococcus sp. | reverse complement strand
GCTCCGGTATCCCTGCGGCTGGCTGTTCTGCGGCATTCTGTTTCTCCCGATGTTCATTATGGGCATCGTACTGCTGATCAGGAATCCGTCGCTGCTGGAAAAGCGGCTTTCGCGGAAGGAGGAGCAGTCCGAGCAGAAGACAGTGGTGCTGCTCAGTGCGCTGATGTTTCTGGCGGGATTTATTCTCTGCGGACTGAATTTCCGGTTTCAGTGGATCATGCTTCCGGCATGGATTCCGGCTGCTGCGGCAGTGATATTTCTGCTGGGCTATCTGATGTACGCCGAAGTGCTGCGTGAAAATGCATATCTTTCGCGCACGGTCGAGGTGCAGGAGGAACAGAAGGTGATCGACACCGGATTGTACGGCATCATCCGGCATCCGATGTACACCGCGACGATCCTGATGTTCTGCACGATTCCGCTCGTGCTCGGCGCCGTGATCGCACTGCCGGTATTTCTGCTGTATCCGGCGATTCTGGTGCGCCGCATCCGCAATGAGGAGCAGGTGCTCAGCGAAGGACTCAAGGGCTACAGTGACTATCAGAAAAAGGTAAAATACAGACTGTTCCCGTATCTCTGGTGAACGGCTGACATCATTACAAAGAGCCGCTATGCGGTCAGAGAGGAACGTATGAAGATTGTTTTTATGGGCACACCGGATTTTTCGGTGCCGACACTGGAAATACTCAAAGAGGACGGACATACCGTGCAGGCGGTGTTTACCCAGCCGGACCGTCCGCGCGGACGCGGCAAAAAGCTCCAGCCGACGCCGGTCAAGGCAAAGGCACAGGAATTCGGCATTCCGGTTTATACGCCGGAATCGCTGCGCAGGGGAGAAGATGCAGAGGATGCACTGAATCTGCTGAAAATCCTGAACCCCGAGCTGATTGTCGTCATTGCCTACGGTCAGATTCTGCCGAAGGAGATTCTGGAGCTGCCGAAATACGGCTGCATCAATTTACATGCCTCTTTGCTGCCGCGCTGGCGCGGTGCCGCACCGATTCAGCGTGCGATTCTTGCAGGCGATGCCGAAACCGGCGTCACGGCAATGCAAATGGCAGAGGGGCTTGATACCGGCGATATGCTGCATATTCTGAAAACGCGCATCGCCGACGACGAAACCGCCGAAACGCTGCATGACAGACTGTCGCTGCTCTCTGCGGAAACGCTGCACGAAACACTTGCGCTGCTGGAGCAGGGAATGCTGCATCCGGTGCCGCAGGGTGAGGCAGGCGTCTGCTATGCCGAAAAGATTACAAAGGATATGAGCCGTCTGGATTTCAGCGCATCTGCGGCAGAAACCGACCGCACAATCCGCGCCGTCACGGGCTATGCAATGCTCGAAGGCAAGCGGATCAAGCTGCTCGGCTCCTGCTTTGACGGCAAAAAGACAAGCGATGCACCGGCGGGAACGCTGCTGCATGAGGGCAAAAACAAGCTGTATCTTGTCTGCGGTGACGGCGGCGCGATCCGTCTGCTGGCATTGCAGCCGGAGGGCAGCAAGCCGATGAAGGTGCAGGATTATCTCAACGGTGTCCGTCTGCCGGAGGGGGCTTGTCTGACCGCTGCGGAGTGATCCGCGGAAAGGAGACTGCATATGTATATTTTTGTGATTATATCGCTGATTATTACGGTTGCCGCACAGATTCATGTGCATGCATCGTACAGCAAATACAGCAAGGTCCGCAATGAACGCGGCATCACCGGTGCGGAGGCTGCGCGGCAGCTTCTGCTCGACCACGGCATCACAAATGTCGGAATCGAGCCGATTCCGGGAAAGCTGACCGATTATTACGACCCGACGCGGAATGTGATCTGCCTCTCGGAGGGCGTTTACGATCAGGACAGCGTTGCGGCAGTCGGCATTGCAATGCATGAGGCAGGGCATGCCGTGCAGTATGCGCAGAATTATGCGCCTGTGAAGCTGCGCAATGCGATTGTCAAATCGACGAATATTTCCTCGACGATATCCTATCTGCTGGTTGTCGCCGGTATTCTGCTCGGCGGCGGCAGCGGCAGACTCGGCTATACGCTGATCACGCTCGGCATATTTTTCTTTCTGGCGGTGATCTTTTTCCAGCTTGTCACGCTGCCGGTCGAGTTCAATGCAAGCGGCAGGGCGATCCGCTCACTGCGGGATACCATGCTGCTGAATTCCGACGAGCAGAAGGGTGTCCGCAAGGTACTCTCGGCGGCTGCGCTGACCTATGTCGCAGCGGTTGCCGTATCCCTCTTACAGCTCATGCGTCTGCTGGCGATCCGGGGTCGTCGCAGATGATTGGGCTGGATGCACGGCTGCTTGCAGTCCGGACGCTGATCCGCTCGATCCGTTCCAAAAGCTATTCCAATCTCGCACTGACAAATGCGCTGATAAATGCGGAACATATTACCCCGCAGGACAGCGCACTCTGCCGGAACATCTTTCGCGGCACTTATGAGCGTATGCTGACGCTCGATGCCTGTATCGCGGCACATTCCAAACGTCCGCCGGAGAAGCTCGATCTTGAAGTCTGCTGCGTGCTGCGCTGCGGCATCTATGAGCTGCTGTATCTGCACACGCCGGAATCTGCGGTCGTCAATCTCTGGACGGAGGCGGTCAAGAAGCTGAAAAAGACCAGTGCCGCCGGTATGGTGAACGCGGTGCTTCGCAGCTTTATCCGCGGCGGCAAAGAGATTCCGCTGTCGCAGGATGTGCGCACGGCGATGTCGGTGCAGTATTCGGTTCCGCTGCCGCTGCTTGATGCACTGCTCAGCGATTATGATACCGAAACAGTCAGGGCGTTTTTAGAGGATGCCGCCGAAGTGCCGCCGATCTATTTCCGGCGCAATCCGCTCTGCGAAAACAGTGAGAAGAAGATTCCGCTTGCTGAAACGGTGGCGGGCATCCCGAATGCGTATAGGATCAAAAAGCGCGGCGAGACCGCCGAGATCCCGACGGTGACCGACGGGCAGGAGACCGTCCCGCTTGACCCGTACCGCTGCGGATTTTTTGATGAATCCAAAGCGCTCGGCAACAGCAGCATGCATGTGCAGGATCTTGCCTCGCAGCTTTGCTGTCTCGCGCTCGATCCGCAGCCGGGGGAGACCGTGCTCGATGTCTGCGCGGCACCAGGCGGCAAGAGCTTCACGATTGCGGAGCTGATGCAGAATCAGGGGCATGTGTATGCCTATGATCTGCATGAAAAGCGTGTCGGACTGATCCGTCAGGGCGCAGAAAAACGAAAGCTCACCTGCATTACGGCGCAGGCGGGCGATGCGCGGGAAACGGAAAAGCCGCAGGCGGACCGTATTCTCTGCGA
Organism: uncultured Ruminococcus sp.; assembly: GCA_946188175.1. GTDB lineage: Bacteria > Bacillota > Clostridia > Oscillospirales > Ruminococcaceae > Firm-04. Next base: position 10,306 of record CAMHUJ010000008.1, on the reverse strand, counting down.
TGTACCCTGTTCAGGCTTCGGCGTGATTCGCAGAAAGCCGGAGATACGCTATAAATCGCTGGATGAGCTGGCTGCGCTGCCGGAGATTCAGTATGCGATTCTCGAGGCATCCGCAAGGGCGCTGAAAGCGGGCGGTGTACTGGTCTATTCGACCTGCACCGTCTTAAAGCGTGAAAATGAGGATGTCGTCCGCAGATTTTTAGCAGCGCATCCGGAATATCATCCGGAAAAGCCGTGGCAGAATCTGCCGGCGCTTGCCGCATACGGGCAGGAGATGACAACGCTCTTTCCGCAGATGCTCGGCAGCGACGGATTCTTTATCGCCAGAATGCGGAAGGAGTCCATATGAAACATTCACACAGAACAAAACTGACCGCGCTGATGTTTTCCGCGGCGGCGATCACGGCCGGTATGCTGTCTGTCAGCTGTTCGGGCAATGAATATAATGTCTACGGTCCGCCGTCCGGCTGGGAGTCAGACGGCGCGGCAGCAGAGACGCCTGCGGGACTGTCCGAGGGCGGCGTAAACGGCATGGATCAGGATGCGATCCGCGATCTGACGGATGCAGACCTGATCGGATTCGGCAAAAACTTCGACAGCTTCGGGACGCCGCCGTTCCTGACAGCCCGTCCGGTTTCGGACAGCAGCACAATCGTCACGGCGGAGAAATCCGCAGCAGACGACGCAGCGGCGGAGCAGCTTGCAGCCGGATTGTTCCCCGGGGCGACACTCAGAAACATCACCGATGCTGACAGAAAAGGAATCTGGCATCTGTTTGAAGCAGGCGAGGGGCAGTATGCACTGGTCTGGGATACGGCATTTCTCGATATGGAGACAATGACGCTCAAGGCGGGTGTCAGCAGTGACAATCTGCTGCTGATTGCATCCGTGACGGATATGCCGGACGGACGCAAGCTCGGCGCATTTATTGAGGATGAATACGATCAGCTGCGCGTTAAGCTGTATGATCTGGTTTATGAGAAAAGCGAAGACGGCGCGGGCGATCTGATTCATATATACGGCAGGGATTTCACGGCAGACAAGTCGGACGGAAAGCTGAAGGATTTTAACAGCGATCTGTATTTCCTGCATCAGAAGGAGCGTATGCCGGCAGCCGGATAAGCCTGCGCGGAACGCTGCAAGTGAAAGGAGCTGATACCGGTGGATACACCGAAAACCGACATCCTGAGTCTCCTGCCGGAGCAGCTTGAGGATGCGGTCAGAGCAATGGGCGCGCCGAAATTCCGGGCAAAGCAGATTTTCCGGCAAATGCACGTAAAACGCGTCTTTGATTTCGCAAAAATGACAGAACTATCTAAACAATTTCAGGCAGAGCTGCAAGAGCGCTTTTATATAAACTTGCCAAAGATTGAGAAAAGGCTTGATTCTTGTGCGGATGATACGGTAAAATATCTGTATAGGCTCTCTGACGGGTCCTGTATCGAGACTGTCCGCATGGTCTATCACCACGGCGTGACAGCGTGCATTTCGACGCAGGTCGGCTGCAAAATGGGCTGTAAATTCTGTGCCTCCGCGCCGCTCGGATTTGTGCGCAATCTGACGCCCTCCGAGATGCTCGGACAGATTTACTGTACCGATGCAGATTTTCCGCCGGAGCAGCAGATCAGCGGCATCGTGCTCATGGGCATCGGAGAGCCGCTTGATAATTTTGAGAATGTGATGCAGTTCCTGCGCCTGATCTCAAACAAGGAGGGCAGGAATCTCAGCCTGCGGCATGTTGCGCTCTCGACCTGCGGACTTGTGCCGATGATTGAGCGCCTTGCAGAGGAGCAGCTTCCGCTGACGCTGTCCGTATCGCTGCATGCGTCGGATAACGAAACGCGGGATGCCCTGATGCCGGTCAACCGGCGGTATCCGATTGAGCAGCTCCTGCAAGCCTGCGGCGATTATTTCCGCAGGACGGGCAGGCGTGTGACATTTGAATATGCAGTCATTGCCGGTGAGAATGATTCTCCGGCAGCGGCAAAGCAGCTCGGAAAACGGCTTCGTCCGGTGTTTCCGAATCAGCGTCCGCATGTGAATCTGATTCCGGTCAATCCGGTTGCGGGAACCGGCTTTCAGGCAGGTCATGCAGAGGCATTCAGGCGGCTGCTGGAGCAGGAGGGCATCAATGCCACCGTCCGGCGGACGCTCGGCGAGGATATCAAGGCTGCCTGCGGTCAGCTCAGACGAGAGACCGCGGAGAAGGCCGCAGAAGAAAGCGTGGTGAGCACCAGTGAAGGCGTATCTGGGCTGTGACATCGGCAGAACCAGAGCTGAAAATCAGGATTCGATCCGTGCGGAGAGTTATCCGGACGGCGTGCTTGCCATTGTCTGCGACGGAATGGGCGGCATGGAAAACGGCAGTACGGCGAGTAAGCTGGCGATTGCCGCAGCGGAGGAGCACTTCCAGAGTGCCTATCACAGCGGCATGTCCGATGAGGAAATCTGTGATCTGCTTCGCGGCAGTGCCACGGTCGCAAATCAGAAGGTATACAGAGCGGCTGTCAGCAGCAGAATGCGCTCCCGCATGGGAACGACACTGGTCGGTGCATTCGTGCGGCAGCATACGGCATGTATTGTCAATATCGGCGATTCGAGAGCCTATCTGCTCCCGAAGGAGGGCGAGCTCCGGCAGCTGACAACCGACCATACGGTCGTGCAGCTTCTGTATGAGCAGGGCATGATTACGTCCGAGGAGCGCGCGACGCATGCAAGGCGCAATGAGCTGATGCGTGCGGTCGGCGTTGCAAGCAGAGTGCTTGCGGATATACAGGTGGTCCCGATGAATTCCGGCGACAAGGTGCTGCTGTGTTCCGACGGCTTATATAATATGGTTCCGGCGGCGCGCATCGCGGAGATTATGCGTCAGACGCCTGCCGAGCAGGTGCCGGAGGTCTGCATCGCAGAGGCGAATGCGGGCGGCGGCAGAGACAATATCTCGGTCATTCTGCTGACGGATGAGCTGATGACGGATACAGAGGAATAATTTGTGATTCTTGTGCACGGGGGATGCTTCCAGCCCCGCTGACAGCACATGAGAAATAGAGATTGTAAGGGTTATGAAACAGTTTTGCCGGAATGCAGCCGGCACGGAGGTTTGTGATGGAAAAAGATCGCAATGACAAGAACATCGGAAAGAAGCTCGACGGGCGCTACGAGATCACGGAGCGGATCGGCGAGGGCGGCATGGCGGATGTATACCGCGCAACGGATGTGGTCGATAATAAGACCGTTGCCGTCAAAATCCTGAAAAAGGAGTTTGCAGAGAATGAGGAATTCCTGCGCAGATTCCGCAATGAATCCAAGGCGATTGCAGTGCTCAGTCATCCGAATATCGTCAAGATCTACGATGTCGGCTTCTCGGAGCGCATTCAGTTCATTGTCATGGAGTATATCGACGGCATTACGCTGAATGAATATATGGAGCAGCAGGGACAGCTCGGCTGGAAGGATGCGGTACATTTCATCCTTCAGATTCTCCGCGCACTCCAGCATGCCCACAGCAAGGGCATTGTCCACCGCGACATCAAGCCGCAGAATATCATGATGCTCCGTGACGGCACGATCAAGGTCATGGACTTCGGCATTGCAAAGTTTGCCAGAGAGGATGGCAAAACCGGTACCGACAAAGCAATCGGCACCGTGCATTATATCAGCCCAGAGCAGGCAAGAGGCGGCGTAACCGATGCAAAGAGCGATATCTATTCGGTCGGTGTGATGCTCTATGAGATGCTCACCGGAAAGAAGCCCTTTGACACCGATAACCCTGTCAGCATTGCAGTTATGCATATGCAGGCAAAGGTACCGCTGCCCAGCACCATTCGCCCTGATATCCAGATCGGACTCGAGGAGATCATTCTCAAGGCGATGGAAAAAGACCCTGCGGACCGCTATCAGTCCGCAAGAGACATGATGGATGATCTCCAGACCTTTAAGGAGGATCCGGACGGCGTGTTCGGATACTACCCCGAATTGTTTGAGGAGGAGCCTGTGCAGGATATGTTTGAAGAAGACGATAACAGCAAAACCAGAAACTACAGACCGCTCACGGAGGAGCGCGATCTGCCGCCGGAAGACGAATACTATGACGATGATCAGGAGTATTACGACGAAGAAGAGCAGTATTACGACGATGAGCCGTATGATGACCGCGGCGGTACCTACCGCGCTGCCGCTGCCTATGCAGGTGCCGGCGAGGATGAGGAGGAATATGAGGAGGAGACCAAGTCGCTCTTTATTCCGATCCTCAGTGCCGTCATTATTGTTGTCATGATCGTTGCAGCCATTCTGTTTACGATGCTGATCTGGAACATGATCAATAATAATACCAGCGATAACAATGCGGCGGAATTCAAGATGCCGTCGCTGATCGGTATGGACTACAACGAGGCGAAATTGCAGTTTGGCGACAAGATCCGGATTGAGATTCTGAGCCAGGAGTATTCCGAGTACGAGAAGGATAAGATTTTCGATCAGGATATCCCCGCAAACGATCCGGTCGGTCAGGGCGATACCGTCAATGTCAAGGTCTCGCTCGGTCAGAGAAAGGTGCTTCTGCCGGATGTTGCCGGCTGGCAGTTTGAGACTGCGAAATCGACGATTGTCGGTCTGGGTCTCTATGTCGATAAGCGCTCGTCGTATGATCCGGTCGTCGAAAAGGGCAATGTCATTTCGACCGATCCGAAGGGACCGGTTGAGCTGGAGCCGGGTTCTTACGTCCGTGTGACGCTGTCGCTCGGCAAGAACAAGGAAACCGTACCTGTCCCGAACTTCGTCGGTATGAAGTGGGACCTCGCAAAGACCACCGCGGACAGCCTGAAGCTGACGCTCGCAAAGAAGGAAGTGGATGATGAGGCTGAGGAAGGCACAGTCCTGAACCAGAACGTCACGCCGAATGAAGAAGTCTCTGAGGGCTCGCTGATCGAGCTGACCGTTTCCTCCGGTAAGAAGAAGGAACAGCCGGTTCGTATCTCCTTCAACATTCCGCCCAATGCATCCGGTAAATTCCATATCGGTCTCTATGAGGGCGGCGTTGCAAGAGCAATCGGCGGTCAGTTTGATCCGCAGTATGCAGCCGGTGTCACCTCGCTTGTTATCGAGGGCAATGAGACGGTTGACGTTGTCGCGGTTCTGGTCAATGACGATAACGGCAAGGAAGCCACAATCGGCAGCTACCGTGTTGACTTCGACAAGAAGAACTATGAAACGATCAGCGCGGACGCGAACGCCGCATTCGAGAAGGTTGACGGTCTGAAGGGACCGGCTCCTGCAACGACCACGACGCTTGCACCTGTCACACAGACAGATCCGCCTGTCACATCTGCAACAGAGGCGGAGGTTCCTCCGGCAGTGACGGAAGAAACCGTTGCACCTGTTGACCCTGCTACGACCTGATCGCAGTATGGAAGGTTTGATTTTGAAAGCAGTTGGGGGACTTTACACCGTAGAGTCCCCCAGCGGTGTATTATCCTGCAAGGCGCGCGGCATCTTCCGCAAGCAGGGGATATCGCCCTGCACCGGCGACCGCGTGACCGTCGAGGATGATGTGATTACGGAGATCATGCCGCGGAAGAATCTGCTGATCCGTCCGCCGCTTGCCAATCTCGATCAGCTGCTGTTTGTGCTTTCGGTGCGCGATCCGGCGCCGAATTTGCAGCTGCTGGACCGTTTTCTTGCGGTCTGTGTCTACAAGGGGATTCAGCCCGTCCTGATCTTCACAAAGCTCGATCTTGCCGATGCGGAGCATTATGCGGCGCTGTATCAATCCGCCGGATTTCCGCAGTTTTTCGTGGATTATGAGAAGCCGGAGACGGTGCAGGCGGTGTATGAGTCGCTCAAAGGGAAAATCAGCGCATTTACGGGCAATTCGGGCGTCGGCAAATCGACGCTGCTGAATGCGCTGGATGTCTCGCTGCATCTGGAAACAGGTGATATCAGCAAGAAGCTCGGCAGAGGACGTCATACGACGCGTGAGACCTCGCTGTATACATTGCCGCACGGCGGGAAAATTGCGGATACGCCTGGTTTTTCGACATTCGAGACGGAAGCCTATGCACAGATTGCGCCGGACGAGCTTGCGGATTGTTTTCCGGAGATCGGCGCGGTGACGGAGCCCTGTCGCTATGCAGACTGCCGGCATATGAAGGAGCCGGGATGTGCGGTGCGGTGTGCGGTCAGCGAGGGCGCGATCCCGCAGACCCGCTACGACAGCTACGCCCTGATGATGCAGGAATCCCTGAACCGCAAGGCGTACTGAATGAGAAATGAGAAATTGCGGTGCGGCTGCGCCGCGATTTGAAATGATTATTCGATACAGCAAAACAAAGCCGCTCTATTCAAGCAACACGCTGAATTGAGCGGCTTTTTTTATAAATATGCGCGCAGCGCATACCGCAATTTCTTATTCCTCATTTCTAATTTCTAATTTGAGATTTACAGCGCCCTGCACAATGCGGCGACCTCAGCGGGCGTATTGAAGACAGAGGGCGAAAAGCGGACAGTACCCTGTGCAGTGCCGAGCGATTCATGGGCAAGCGGTGCGCACTGCAAACCGGCGCGCAGACAGAATCCTGCGGCGGTCAGTCGTTCAGCGGTCTGATCGGGCGGTTCGCTGCCGCGCGTGAAGGAAACCACGGGAAGATAATCCGCCTTCGGATTGCGGTAAACGGCAGTATCCGGCAGACGGCTCAGATATGCGGTCAGCTGTGTGCAGAGCGCCGCCTCATGTGCACGGATGCGGTCAAAGCCCTGCTGCATCACAAACTGCATACCGGCATCGAGCGCGGCGATGCCCGGGACATTGACCGTACCGGCTTCGAGGGCATCGGGCAGAAAATCGGGCTGACGCAGTGAAGCCGAAAGCGAGCCGGTTCCGCCCTGCATCAGCGGACGCAGCGGCACGGAGCCGTCCGAGATCAGCATGCCGGTGCCCATGATGCCGTAAAGCCCCTTGTGTCCGGCAGTGCAGAGCAGCTGTATGCCGTCAGCATGCAGCGAGACAGGCAGCAGCCCGCAGCCCTGTGCACCGTCGGCAATGAAAATCAGCCCGTTTTCGCGGCAGAGCATTCCGATTTCGCGGTACGGCAGAATCTGACCGGTGACATTGGAAGCGAGCGTGCAGATGACAGCGCGTGTCTGCGGCTGGATGCGGCTGCGGAACGCCTGCACGGTCTCCTCTGTATCCGCAGAGACCGGTGCGACGCTGTAGCGGATGATGCCGCGTTCCGCGAGCGCCGCAACGGGGCGGAGCACCGAATTATGCTCCATGCCGCTGAGTATGACATGATCGCCCTGCCGCAGCACGCCGTAGATTGCGAGATTCAGCGCATGGGTGCAGTTCTGCGTAAAGATAACATGCTCCGGCTCTGCGCCGAACATGCCTGCTGCGGTCTGCCGCGCATGAAAGACTGCCTCGCCGGCGCGCTTTGCGAGGATGTGTCCGCCGCGCCCGGGATTGCCGCCTGCACGGAGAATCGCCTGCGCAGCGACCATGCGGACGGCGGCAGGCTTCGGAAAGGTTGTTGCGGCATTGTCAAAATAAACCGGCTTCTGCACCGGCGGTCAGCTCCTTTCTGCTGGTTTTCGGGGGCTTTTCTATTCCGCGCTCTGCCACGGAATGCCGGAATGCTCGAGCAGCGTGTAGATTTCCTGCTGCGGCGCCGAAACACGAAAGCGGTAGATGCAGCCGTCCGTGCCGGTAAACCGAGTCACATGGTAGGGATAGCGGCTGCGGTTCAGCAGATGCTGTACCTTCTCCGAATGGGTCTGTGAGCGGATGTCGAAATACGTTTCCATGCCTTCACCTCCTTCCCTGCTATCATATGCCGTTCCGACAGCATATGACACCGTCCGCCGTATCCGGACAGAAACCTTAATTTTTTCTTAGGATTGCCGGAATGATGTGATTTTTCGGCATGCTTTGCTGTCTTATATTATGGAGACTGCGCAACGGGTGAACTATGCACTGCCGCAGATGCAGCCCGAAAAAAAGCAAGGTCTGTCGCGGATTTCTGCGCTTGACGGGTGAGGATACAGCGCCGAACGGACAGCAAGTTATACAAAAAAAACAGTGGATTTTCCGCACAATGAGAATGTTGTCGGAAAATGCGAAAAATGCTTGCTTTTTTTCGGGATTTGCGGTAAAATATAATGTGCATCATAATGCACCGTAACACGCAGCTGCGTGAATGTGATGCATATGAAAATAATCCAAAAGGAAAGGTAGAAACATTATGGCACAAGCGAAAAAGCGGCTGACCCCCGGTAAAATCATCTGCCGCATTTTGATTGTATTCTTTACGACACTGATTCTGCTGGTCATCGCACTGTACCTGCTGATGCTTGTCATCGCAAAGGGACCGTCGCCAAAAGCCAAGCAGCGCTTTGTCTGTACGATGAAAGAGACGAGTGCGCTGAAGTTTATTCCGGGCTTGTATTTCAGTGAGGAGGAAATCGCTGAATATCTCGGCTCCTTCCGCGATAATACGACAGACGAGGTAACCGATGCGGAGCTGGTCAAAATTGCACCGAAGACAAGCGATGCACCGGCAGCGGACGGCAGCGGCAATGTACAGAAAGAAACAGAGCTTGTGGATGTTTCCGGCAGCACCTTCCGCGGAAAGCTGCTCAAGATCAAGGACCCTTCCCGTGTATATGTCGGTATTTCCGGTCAGTACGGCGCAGAGTATGAGGGCAAGCGCGTCATGGATATGGTTGCGGAATACGGCGCACTGGCTGCAATCAATGCAGGCGGCTTCGAGGACCTCAACGGCGTCGGCAACGGCGGTACGCCGCTTGGCATGGTCGTCTCGCAGGGCGAGCTGCGCTGGGGCGGCATGGACACAACCTATGATATCATCGGCTTTGATAAGGACAATATCCTGCATGTCGGTACCATGACCGGTCAGCAGGCAATGGATCTCGGTATCCGTGATGCGGTCTGCTTCGGTCCGGTTCTGATCGTCAACGGCAGACCGGTCAACGAAGAGAAGGAGCTCGGCGGCGGCTTCAATCCGCGCTCTGCAATCGGACAGACCGCCGACGGTACGGTTCTGCTGCTCGTGATCGACGGCAGACAGGCAAACTCCCTCGGCGCAACCTATGACGATATCATCGACATTATGCTGAAAAACGGCGCTGTCAATGCCGCGAATCTCGACGGCGGCAGCTCCTCGCATATGATCTACGAAAATGAAATGATTACGGTTTGTTCCTCGCTGTACGGTCCGCGCAGAATGCCGACCTGCTGGCTGGTCGCACCGGAATCCTGACGGAAGGAGGCAGCTGAAATCATGGATCATGAAAGCCGTAAGAGAGCCGCAGAGCTTGACGCAGATGCGGCACTTGACGCAATTCTGAAGGAAATTGATTCGGCAGACCGCCGGAAGCCTTCCGCCGCAGATGAAATCGCCGCAGAAGTACCGCGCAGACGCGAGCGTACCGATTCCGAGCGCAGAACAACGGAACGGCGCCGTCCGGAGAGCAGCGAGCGCAGCCGTTCGCAGCAGTCCGGTCCGGTCTCTCACGCGAAGGATTCCGCACCGGAGGAGGAAGCCGCGACACGTCCGCAGCGTCCCGCACAGCGGCACCGTCTGCCGGCTGCCGCAGAACGTCCGGAGGAGCGCTCGCAGCGTCTTGCCGCAGAGCGTACACGCAATCCGGAGCGCAGCGGTGAGCGTCCTGCCCGCCGTCCTGCCGAGCGTCCGGAGCGTACAGAGCGTGCCGCAGAAAGACCGGCGCGTGCGCAGCGTCCTGCCGGAGAGCGTGCCGAACGGCCGGAACGCCCGCAGCGTCCTGCCGGAGAACGTACCGAACGTCCGGAGCGTCCGCAGCGCAGTGCAGAGCGCACGGAACGTCCGCAGAGAACGGCTGACCGTCCTGCACAGCGTCCGCAGAGAACTGCACAGGCTGCCGAAACGGTTGAAAGACCGAAGCGTCCGCCGCAGAACCGCAGCGGTGCAAACGGCAAAAGCAGCCGCAAGCCCTCTGCATTCCGCATCGGCATGGCGCTGTATATCTGCATCTTCCTGCTTGCAACGCTGTTCGGCATGGATAAGCTGTGGCATTTCCTCAAGGAAACAGAGGATGCTCTGCCGGAGCACACAATCGACCAGTACGTCGAGAATCTCGGCAACACCGGCTTCTATACCGATATGATCCGGCAGCATGTGGATAAAATTGAAACCTCTGCCTATGAGACCCCTGACACGATTGCAGAAACGCTGGATGTGGACAATATCGCAGGCGGCGATTATAAATGGGTCAAGGACGTACAGAATTTCACCGACAAGAATCCGGCATATAT
>CAMHUJ010000007.1 GCA_946188175.1 uncultured Ruminococcus sp. | reverse complement strand
CGGCTCCTGATCCTTGAGGATCATCTTCTGGAATTCCGGATCAATCGGGAGCGGCGTCTTGCCGTACTCACCGCGAACCATAGCTCTGAATTCCTTGGTGACCATTTTATAGCGCTCACCGCCGATGATATTGAACACAGCCTGCGTACCGACGATCTGAGAGGTCGGGGTAACGAGCGGCGGGAAGCCTGCATCCTTGCGGACGCGCGGGACTTCTTCGAGCACAGCCGTCAGCTGATCCTCCTTGCCTGCCTGCTTGAGCTGCGAGAGCAGGTTCGAGAGCATACCGCCCGGAACCTGATAAATCAGCGTCTTTGCATCGGCAGCCAGCATCTTCGGATCGAGCAGACCGGATTTGATATACTTTTCGCGCAGTTCCATGAAGAACGGACGCAGCTCGCTCAGCTTGACAAGGTCCAGACCGGTATCATATTCCGTGCCTGCGAATGCAGCGACCATAGATTCGGTCGGCGCATGGGAGGTGCCGAGTGCGAGCGGGCTCATCGCGGTGTCGATGACATCGACGCCTGCCTCTGCCGCCTTGATCAGGCACATCGAAGCCAGACCGGAGGTATAGTGCGTATGCAGCTGAATCGGCAGATCGGTCGCCTTTTTCAGCGCCTTGACCAGCGACTCTGCACGGTAAGGCGTCAGCAGCGCAGCCATATCTTTAATGCAGATCGAATCCGCACCGGCATTCTCAATCTGCTTTGCATAGTTGACATAGTATTCATCGGTGAAGACCTCACCGGTCGTGAAGCTCATGGCAACCTGCGTATGCGCGCCTTCCTTCTTCGCCGCATTGATCGCGGTTTCGAGGTTGCGGATATCATTCAGCGCATCGAAGATACGGATGACATCAATACCGTTTGCAATGGACTTCTGCACGAAGTACTCGACCACATCGTCTGCATAGTGGCGGTAGCCCAGCATGTTCTGACCGCGGAACAGCATCTGAAGCGGCGTATTCGGCATATTTTTCTTGAGGATGCGCAGTCTCTCCCACGGGTCCTCATTGAGGAAGCGCAGGCAGGAATCGAAGGTCGCGCCGCCCCAGCACTCAATCGAGCGGAAGCCGATCTTATCGAGCTCCGGCAGGATCGGGAGCATCTCATCCGTCGTCATGCGCGTTGCGATCAGGGACTGATGCGCGTCACGCAGTACGGTTTCTGTAATTCCAATTTTCGCCATATCCGATCACACTTTCTGTCAGCCGAGTACGGCGAGTGCATCGCCCGGATTGACGCTGCTGCCCTTGGTCGTATTGACTGCGAGCACGGTGCCGTCCTCCGGTGCAACGATATCGTTTTCCATTTTCATTGCTTCCAGCACAAAGAGAACCTGACCCTTTGTGACGCTGTCGCCTGCCTTGCACTTGACATCCAGAATGGTGCCGGGCATCGGTGCGGAGACCGGTGTGCCGTCCGCTGCGGATGCAGCCGGAGCTGCTGCTGCCGGTGCGGGTGCGGCTGCGGGAGCCGGAGCTGCCGCCGGTGCTGCTGCCGCAGGAGCCGGAGCTGCTGCTGCCGGTGCTGCGCCTGCGCCGAGCTCCTCGACGACGACATCATACTGTTTATTATTGACGGTTACACGAAACTGCTTGCTCATGAGTTTATCCTCCTGATTCTTAATTCACAAATGTAGGAACGCTCTGTTCCGGATCATGCGGCATGAGATTCCGCCGCTTTGCCGGATCAGAACGGGATATTGCTGTGCTTCTTCGGCAGATTGGAAACGCGCTTGCCCTCGAGCAGATCGAGCGCATCGACGATTGCCTGTCGGGTCTCACCGGCAGTGATCACGGTGTCAATCGCACCGATCTGTGCAGCCTTTTCGGCAGATGCCAGCGTGCGCTTATATTCATTTGCAAGCTCTCTGCGCTTTGCATTGACATCGGTCGCACCCTTGAGCTTGTCATGCCAGAGGAACTCAACCGCCGCCTCCGGACGCATCGGCGCAATCGCCGCATCCGACCATGCAATAACATAATCGCTGCCTGCGCCTCTGCCTGCGATTGCAGAGAATGCCGCGCCGCATGCTTCACCGGCGATCAGCGCAATCTTGACCGTAGTTGCCTCGGCATATGCGCCGCAAAGCTGCGTCATGGCACGGAGCGAGCCGTTTCTTGCAGCATCGGTATCGGCAGCAAAGCCGATTGTATCGAGCACCGTCAGCACCGGAATGGAGAATGCATCGCAGGTACGGACAAAGCGTGCCATTTTTGCGGAATCGTCAGCGGTGAGTACATCCGCAGATTTACATGTGGTAATGATGCCGACTGCCTGACCGCGGACGGTTGCGAGTGCGGTCTCGACGGAGTCGCCGTATGCCTCATAGAGCGGCAGGAGCGATCCTGCATCGGCAATGCCTTCAAGGAGCGTATCCTTCGAGCATGCAGCGGCAGGTTCATCAAATTCAGCAACCGGCGCACCTGCAAGATTGTTTGCAGGGAGCTTCCGCAGCAGGGATTTGACCTGTTCTGCGGCATCTGCATCATCCGTGCAGACGGCGGCGACAATGCCTGCCTTCGCAGCGGTCTCCGGCTTTGCTGCATCGGTGCCGAAGGGCGGTGTCAGATAGAGCTCCGCCGATTCGGTTGCGAGGACGAAATCCGCCTCGGCAGCGAGCAGTGCCGCACTGCCTGCGCAGACGCCTGCAATAACGGAGATCTGCGGCACGACGCCGGAGAGCTTTGCGGCACAGGCAATCAGCTTGCCGTAAGCCGTCAGCGAATCGGCGGTACCGTCAACATAGACGCCGTTTGAATCGTAGATTCCGACGAGCGGCGTACCGGTCTTTGCAGCGAGCGAATAGAGCCGCTTGATCTTACCGGCGGTATTTTTGCCCATGACGCCGTCATTGACATCCGGTGCCTGTGCAAATGCGCAGACAGCCTGTCCCTCGACATAGCCGTGTGCGCAGATGACCGCAGCTGGTGCATCCTTTTCATTCCGGAGCGCGTCCAGCTCGGTGAACACACCGCCGTCGAACAGCGCGCTCAGGCGTTCTCTTGCTATTGTTCCGATCTTATCCATAGAAACGTACGCATCCTTTCGTGGTTCCGTTCTCAGTCCATACTGGAATCCATACTGTATTATTATACCATATATCGCAGCAAAATGCAAGTCTAAAATACCGTTATAAGTGCGGTGTTTTTTCGGTGATTCTGCAACAGCGGGCAGCGTCCGCGGGTATTGATCTGAAGCCGCCGTTTGTTCAAATATTAAATTGAAATATTGGTTCTGTATTTGTGGTTACTTATGATGCCTTCTCCCCCCACTTGCTTGCCGCCCGCGTATCAACATCACAAAGAAAGCCGCTCAATCAGTACATCACTTTGATCGAGCGGCTTTCTATTATAGCCGTATAAAAATCGGGATTCTTAAGGGACAATGTCCCTTAAGCGGGTTTGGGCGGAGCCCATTACAAATGCATCGCAGATACCGCTGTCATTCGATCTCCAGCGCGATATACGCCGTATTCGGATGAATCACGAGGTTCTCATCGAGCCGGACGGAGAAATCCGTGAGCTTCTCCGGTATTGTTTCATACGTATCCCCTGCCTTGCCCGCGATGCAGTCATCGGCAAGCGTACCGGTGATCCGGTGCTCCTCCGCCTTCGTGACCTTCACCCAGATTTCGTCAGAATCATCGCCGGCCTCCGCGATCACGCAGACATAGGCATTCTCCGGCGCTTTCTCAAACAGCGAAGCAAGGATGCCGTAACGCTCCTTTGCCAGTGCTGCGATCTTACGGCTCGTGGCGATATAGCTGCCGTAGCAGAAGGAATTGAATTCGTCCTCGGTAATTGCATCCAGACGCTTGCGGCGCTGCGTGCCGTCCTGCGCCTCACCGTCATGCAGATACAGTACCGCATCATCATCCAGATCATCCGCTTCATCGCCGAGCAGCTGCATGCGCACTGCCATGCCGCCTGCATTGTCCGCGGGATAATCCGCTTTCGCCTCCGAAAACGGCACCCACGTACACATCACCGATGAACCGTCATTTTTCCGCACGACTTCAAACGGTTCCTTCGCATCGCTGAGCTCACCGCGCAGCAGAATCCGCTCGGCGGCAAAGCAGAGCATATCGCAGTAGCGCGGGAAATTCTGCTTTGTCGCATCGAGAATCTCGATCTCACGGATGCCGCAGCAGCGCAGACCCTCCGTGCGAATCCAGAGCGAATCGGAATCCGGACCGCCGTGCAGCTGCAAATTATAGAGATAATCGACCAGCGGCGGCACATCGCTGTGCGCCTCCATTGCGACCCAGCCTGCCGGAAGCAGCTTGCGGCGCGAATAATCCAGAAATGCAACCGCGCCCGGGAACAGCAGATTCAGCAGCTTCAGCTGGAAATGCAGCGCCAGATCGGGCTGCTTCTCCTCAAAGGGCATGATGCAGAGCACGACGCCCTCGGCATTCGTGACGGTCTCGGCGAGATCATCCGAAACGGGGCTTGCCGGACGGAAATCCTGCACCGGCGGCACCGGCTGGCAGACCAGCATCAGCTGATAGATTTCCTCTGTTCCGCCCTCTGCGATCTGGAAGGCAAGCAGCCCCTGCTCCGGTTCCGTTTTCGAGAGAACGACCGCAAATCTGCCGTCATTTTCGAGGGAACGCGACACGCTCTCGACCGTCAGCTCATCAGGCAGCACCGTGCAGACCGCACCGATCACAGACGGCACCTGCTCCGTATCACCGTGGACATAATCCACTTCGCCCTTTTCATAGGCAGGCTCTGTGTTCGAGATGAAATCGGTCAGGACGGTATTGCCGTTGCGTGCATCCAGTTTTTCAGCAAGCGTTTTCGCTTCCTCCCAGAAGTATTCGCTGAGCTGCTTTGTTTCATAGCGGTGTGCTTCGTTCCAGAGCGGAAATTCCTGCGGCAGCACCAGTCCGACCGTATCCGTTTTCAGCGCGCTCATATGTGCAAACAGACGGTGTGCGCCGTCCGCAAAATAAAAACGCATCCAGTGATTGCGGCAGTTCAGGAAATTGCGCAGCTCATGGCGGAAGATCGTCGTACCGGTCTGAAAGTCGATCAGGCTGTAGAGATGCAGCAGCGTGCCGACCTCGCGCAGCATGTCCATGCGGTGCCGCACCATAGGATACAGCCGCTTCGCCAGCTTGCGCGCATCGCCGAAATCGTCCCTGCGGATATCATATTCGATCCATGCGGCATAGGTCGTTTCGGGCACCTCGCCGCAGTGCTGCTCACCGGAGAAGATCGGCTTGCCGATCTCGCGTGCACGCTCCGGCTGATTGAGCAGCAGCGCCATGCGGACATCATGCGAGGTCTCACAGGCGGTGCAGTCCTTCAGATCATCCGTCGGATAGTCACGGTATTTGCCGTATTCCTCCGCAGGCAGCAGATTGCCCGTCTGCTCGGAGACATTCTCGCGCATGTAGTAGTACGTGCGCAGGGAACGTCCTGCCTGCTCAAGCCGCCGGCGGAAATCCTCGAGAAACGCCTCGATCTGTTTCAGCGGCACATGATAAAAATTCTGCGCATTTTCAATGACCAGCTTATAGCTCCACATCAGACTGTAGAAGTAATCCTCGTCCGCCTGCAATTCCTCATTCCGGTCATAGATTGCGACCATTTCGGGGAAGATGATCAGCGCATCGACATCGTCGCTCTCAAAGGTCGATTCATTCAGGCAGCGCTCACGGAACCGGAAGCTCCATTCGTCGTTATGTGCCTCATCGGCAGCCTGAATCGCTTTTTTGATTGCGCGGAGACGCGGCGTACCGTGTTCCAGTTCCTGATATTCTGCAATATATTTTTCTGCATCAAACATAGCTTATTCCTCCGGTGATCTGTTTCCGCTGACCGGCTTGTCATATTCCGCCTGCAAATAATCGAGCATCTGCTGAAATCCCTCCTCCGAGACGGGATATTCGGCAGTTCCCTCGATTGCGCCGCGGTCCTCTGCGATCTCAAAGCAGACATCCTGCCGCCAGACGGCAATATGAAGCATGCCGTCCGCAGGCTCCACGCGGTAGCGCAGATGCTTCCGGCTGCCGGTATGGGTATTGCCGGTCTCAAAATAAAAGACCTTCGGGATATCAAACGCATTGCGCGGCTGATGCTCCTCCATATTGACGCACCTCCTGATGCATGCATTTCATAATACAGCTTGCCCCCGCGTTTGGTTGCGGGGGCAGCAATGATCAGTTTTCGACCTTGACCGGGGAGGGGTCTGCGCCGAGTACGTTTTCGATCTCGGCATAAATGCCGTACAGATCACGCGCACAGGTCTCGAGCTTATGGCAGATATGCGCATCCAGATCAAGTGCCTCGCGCAGCTCATTCAGCGCTCTGCGCTCAGAAGGATCCTCAAAGCCGTCGCAGATTGCAAAGGTATAGAGCTCCATGTACACCTTGCGCTTGCTGACCTCATTCAGCTGCGCCATTGTATCACGGGCAGCCGCAGCCGCAGCCGCGTCATAGGTAAAACCGGTCACGCGCAGCGATGCGGCATACTCGGCGAGCAGCGCATCCTCCTCCGCGGTGACAATACCGTCCTCTTCAACCATTTCGGAAGCAAGCGTCAGGAACGCTTCGGCTTCGATTCGCGCAAACTCATGCAAAAACAGCACAGCGATCTCATTCCTTTCATATGATACTTCAATCAAAGGCAAACGCCTTATCCACAGTATACCATACTTTTCCAAAAAAAGCAAGCCCCGTGCAGTGCCGAAAAGCAGACAAGCAGGGAAGTATATGGAAGAAGCAGGAAGGAGGAGGGAGAAAGGAGAAAGTGAGGCGTTAGGAGAGAGGCGTAAGGCGTTAAGGCTGTCCGCTTCGCGGACGGTTTTGAAACGGGAGAAATGCAAAAGAAAAGCCGCATCACGCAGGATATGGCTGCATGATACGGCTTTGTGTATGTGAAACGAAGCGGAAAAGAAAATACCACTTCCTCCCTGCTCCTTTCTCCTTATTTCTTACGGCGCGTCAGGTGCCTTCGGGTTCTTGGTGATTGCATACCAGCTCGGCTCGTTGCCGGACATCTTCTCGACATAGTAGGTCAGGACGAGCTGTGCATCGGCGGAGTCGATCTCGCCGTCGCCGTTTGCATCGCAGAACAGACCGTTATCCTGAACGGGCTCCGGTGCAGGCTTCTCGCCGATCGACTTGAAGACAACATGCTTCCGTTCGCCGTTTTCCTCGCAGTATTTCTGCGCGGTGCTGCCCTCATAGCCGTAAATCGTCAGCGGCTTTTCCTCGGTTCCCTCGATATAACTGATCTCACACTCCGGATTTTCAAAGGTCAGACTTTTCAGATTGTTACAGCCGCTGAACATGAGCGGAGATGTCACCTTCGTCATGCTTTTCGGGAATACCAGTTCCTCAAGCATCTTGCAATCCTGAAAAGCATAGTAGGAAAGCGACATCACGCCCTCACCAATCGCAACTGATTTCAGGTTGGAGCAGCCCTTGAATGCGCTCTCCGGAATCACTGCAACACCGCCTGGAATATTGACTTTTTCCAGCGATTCGCAGTTCTGAAACACACTCGATCCAAGTGTCTTGACAGTATCCGGCAGACGAACCTCTTTCAGCCGGAGGCAACCGTAGAAAGCATTTTGTCCGATCTCCATGAGACCGTCCGGAAGCGTGACTTTTTCCAGATTGGTGCAGCTGCTGAACATAGACGATGGCAGAATCATGATCTTTGCCTGAACATCCACCGACTCCACATTTTTCATTTGCCAGAAAACAGAGCTTTCAATCGTTGTGATGCTTGCAGGAATGGTCAGCGAGGTGATAAAATCACGCTTGCTGCCGCTGTAATAAAAGCTGTTTGTGAGCTTGGTCACAGGAAGTTTCGTTCCGTTCACATCGACTTCTGCCGGCATACTGACCGCACCGCGCACATCCGAAGTGCATCCGGTAATCTCACAATGTGTATCATCATAGCTGATTGTCCAGCCGTCTGTCGTCGTCGCAGTCGCAGCGACCGCGGTCAGACCCTGCCGGCTCTCAATCCGGCTGATTGCAGGCGCCGCGCCCATACCGAGCAGCATACCGGCTGCAAGGCTGACCGAAATCAATGCTTTCTTGTTCATCGTTCATTCTCCTCATATTTTTTTGCGGATTCTGTTTCCGTATCTGTCATTATACCAGTTTTCGGAAAAAATGCAAGTACTTTCTGAAAAACAATTCATTTCTGATTCTGATATTCCGCGATTGCCTGCAAAAAGGCTTCGCCGTATTTGTCCATTTTATATTTGCCGACGCCGGAGATCGCAAGCATCTCCTCCGCATCGGTAGGACGCTTATTGCACATATCGCGCAGCGTGGCATCCGAAAAGACAATATACGCAGGGACAAACTCCTTTGCCGCAAGCCGCTCGCGGACCTGCCGCAGCTTCTGGAACAGTTCCTCGTCCACACCGTAATCCGGCATCTCTGCAAGGCGCTGCTCGCGCTCCGTCTGCCGGAGATCACGCTTCGGCAGCGACATCATCACCTGCTCCTGCCCGCGCAGCACCGCATTCGCCGCGGGTGCGAGTGAAAGCGTCGCATATTGGCTCGTATCCATGCGCAGATAGCCCCGCGAGATCAGAATATTGACCATATGCTCAAGCTGCGTGCGGGAGAGATCGGCGAGCAGACCGTAGGTCGAAAGCGTCTGATAGCCCGCCTCTTTCAGTGCCTTACTCTGACTGCCCGCAAGGATATCACAGAGCATGCGGCTGCCGCAGTGACGTCCGCGCTGCGCAACACGGTAAACGCAGGAGAGAATCTTCTGCGCCGGAACCGTTGCATCCAGTGTTTCATTATCGGAAAGGCAGCTGCCGCAGTTGCCGCAGTGGGTCGGGGCAGTCTCGCCGAAATAACGCAGGATAAAATGCCGCAGGCAGTCTGTCGCGCTGCAATACTGCACCATAGTATGCAGGCGGTCGAAATCGCGCTGCCGCAGAATCTGACGCTGCTCCGGCGTCAGGCGGTCATTCTCCTGCTCGGAGTTTTCGATCAGCAGCGTATTTGTCCGGATATCCTGCGGGCTGTAGAGCAGAATGCACTCCGCAGGCATACCGTCGCGTCCGGCTCTGCCCGCCTCCTGATAATACGCCTCCATGCTCTTGGGCATATTATAATGCACGACAAAAGAGACATTCGATTTGTCGATACCCATGCCGAATGCATTGGTCGCGGTCATGATCTGCACCGTATCGCGCAGAAACGCCTCCTGATTTGCAGCACGCTCCTCCGCGGAAAGGCCCGCATGATAGCGCACCGCAGGGATGCCGTCGGCGCAGAGCTTCGAGCAGATCTCATCGGTCAGCCGCCGCTTTTCTGCTTGTTTCGTTTCAGGATGCGCAGCAGCGCGTCATATTTTTTCGCCGGACGTTCGACGATCCAGCGCAGATTTTTGCGGTCAAAGCCCGTGACGAGCTCGGTCGGATCATGCAGATCAAGCAGCCGTTTGATATCCGCACGGACGGTCTGTGTTGCCGTTGCGGTAAATGCAGCAACAACGGGCCTGCGCGGCAGCTCTGCGAGAAATTCCGTAATCCGCAGATAGCTCGGGCGGAAATCCTGCCCCCACTGCGACAGACAGTGCGCCTCATCGACCGCGACCATAGTGATCGCAACGGATTCGGTCAGTGACAGGAACGATTCCGTCAGCAGACGCTCCGGCGCAGCATAGAGCAGCCGCACCTCCCCGCGGCGCACCGCATCCAGCGCGGCAAAATAGGAAGCCTGATCCTGATTGCTGTGCAGACAGACCGCCGGAATACCGGCTTCGCGCAGCGCCGTCACCTGATCCTGCATCAGCGAAATCAGCGGCGATACCACGACCGTCAGACCGGGCATCAGCATCGCCGGAACCTGATAGCATATGGATTTGCCTGCGCCGGTCGGCATGATGCCGAGCACATCGCCGCCGGAGAGAATCTGCCGGATCAGCGTTTCCTGTCCCTCGCGGAACCGGTCGTAACCGAAATATTCCTTCAGGATCGAATGGGGAGTCTGCTGCATAAAACGGGTTTCCTTTCATCACACGACAAAATCGCCTGACGCAGAATCCCGCGCAGGCGATTTCAGATATCAGATTGTTCAGAGGAGCTGTGCCCATGCTTCCTTCGGGGAGAGCCCTGAATCCGTCAGCGTATTGTTGACGTAGTAAAGCAGAATGAGCTGTGCATCGACGAGATCAATATAGCCGCTGCCGTCCACATCCGCAATCGAAAGCGGGAGCTTTGCCAGCGCTTCGGTATCGGTCTCGCTCATCGTGCTGTCCACATACGCTGTCATGACCAGCACGGCATCCAGCGGATCGGTCGTGCCGTCCTGATTGACGTCGCCGAGCGTATCCCAGTTGACTGCATCGACGCAGATCTCAAACTCGAAGCATTCGCTGCTGTTTTCCGCCGTAATCACAGCCGTACCGTTTTTCTTGGTGATTGCGATGCCGTCCCAGATCAGGAAGACGATCTCCGGATCACTCGTGCTCCATGTATAGCGCTCCGCATTCGGAAGCGGCAGGAAAACCGGCGCATCCAGCTTCTGCGCAACAATGACATTCGGATCATCCGCTGCACTGTTCATCACAGGCGATGCATAGAAAACTGCATCAACCGAAGCGGTCGTTTCCGTCTCCGTGACGGTCGTCGCCGCGGTTGTCGCGGTTGTGACGGTCGTCGTTGCAGTTGTGGTGGTCGTAGTCGTAGTCGTGGTTGTTGTGGTGGTGGTCGTAGTCGTGGTAGTCGTGGTGGTTGTGGTCGTCGTTGTCGTCGCTTCGGCGGACGTTTCGGTCTCCGGCTCCGTCAGAGCAATCTCCTCCCGGACCGGAATCGTCTCACCGGAATAGATTAGCATTCCGCTGCCGCCGGTAAAATACATCCCGTACTGCGATGCGTAATAGGATTCCTCCGGCTGGATCACCTGACAGATTCCGCGCGTTTTACCGGTCGTAAAACGGCTGTTGAAGCGGTCATAGGTAAATGTATTCAGCTCGATTGCACCTGCCCCGTCGGCATTGCCCTCGAGAATGGTAATCGTCGTATCGGTATAGCCCAGAACGATCATCGAATGTCCCGCGCCGCCGTTGAAGCTCATATCCTCATTGACGGTCGTGCGCATATAGGCGCCCGGCATAACGCGGTGCGCATAGAGCAGTTCCGGCGTAATCTCCGTCACGCCGCAGAGCACATTATGCATCCGCTCATTGACGGCATCGCCGTTGCCCGGCATCGCGCCGAACAGGACACTGTAAACGCCCTGTGCATAGATATAGCACTGTCTGCCGCTCCAGCTTCCGGAGCCGGTGCTGACAAAATAGGTCTGCCATGTATTGAGCGCAGAGCCGATCGGCAGTGATACCGGCTCATTCAGTTCCGAATCCGCATAGACACCGCAGTCGCCTGCGAGAATGCTCTGCACCTTCGCGGAGAAGGCTGCGGAATCCGTATACTGTGTTCCTTCCGCAGAAGCCGCTGCTGCGGAGACTGACAAAAGCTCAGCTGCGGGCACTGAGGCACCGGAAACCGGTGCGGCGGTGATTCCCGGCAGCATACAGCACATTGCCGCTGCTGCAAGAATCCGTTTCATTTGTTCTCTCATGGGTTCGGTTACCTTTCCTTTCCTGTAAGCAGAAGGCGAAATTCGGCAGGTGCAGGTGTTCCCGATCATTCCCGTATTCTGTATGTTCGTTTTTTTGATAAAATCTCTTTTTATGGCATTGCAGTTACTGAAATGATATTCTGATCTTTCTTTTTCTCTCAGGATGCGCTTCCGGTTTTATCGGCGCGCAATGCCATTATAACAGATTATTACAAGTCTGTCAAGTATTGGATTTTGCAGTTCCGGATGCTGCTGCCGTCAAAAAGCGGTTCAATTTTCAGCGAAATGTTGTGAAACGGCGCCATTTCTTGTGCACAACTCACAAATCAGGAATCTTATTTTTTCGCAGATTGCCAAAACCTTCCGGACTGAAAAGTAACAATGTATTACAAAACGGTTACAGCCAACAGGGCAAATCGGATACAATCCGACAGCTTTCGTGTATAATCGAACAGTATATTTCAGCCATTATTATACGCGCTGTTCAATCTGTGTATTATAATTCTTACCCATAAGCCGGATACGCATATAAAATATGCCCCTGAACATCAAGAAGCGCTCAGGGGCAGTCTATTTTTCAACTGCTAAATATATTGTTCTAAACCATCCATAAAATCTCTCATGATCTGTCCGCATTCATCAGGCTTTTGTTCATAGATCAGATGATCCCCCGGCAGATTGATCAGCTCACAGCTGCCGAGCTTTTCTAAATACGGAAGCAAAATTCTCTCCTTATAATCACGTCCGGTTTCAAGGTAATCCTCCGGCGCAATCTGTCCATCTGTCAGAATGCCGTCTGCTTCAATATCTTCCTTCGTGAAGTAAGCCGCGGAGATGTATATCTTCGGAATATCGTTTGTCACGATAGAATCCCACGCTGTACTGGTATTTCGATATTCCTGTTCTATCTCGGAGAGCAGCGCACGGGAATCATAGGTCATCAGAGTCATTGCGTATTCCGCTTTTTGTTCCTCGTCGCTCAGCCAATCCTTCGGCGGAAGAAAATGTTTCAGCAGCAGATCGCCGGTGCCGCCAATGATCGCTGCATTGTCAACAAAAACGCCATAGCACTTCTGACCTCACATCAGAAATACTATGGCGTAAATCTTCTGTATCAGCGCTGCCGGTTCACCGGAAAGCACTCCCGTATCCTATGATACCGCTTTCGCACCGGTTGCACGCCTTGCAGCCTTCCGCGCAAGCCGCTTTTCCTGTCTCTGCCGCTTGCATGCAGGCTTCCATGCGTCATACGCCGCACAGTAGACCTGATACACACGGTCGGCTGCTTCGGCATCGCAGCGCTCGGCATAGACCGCCGATTCAAATCCGCTGCACAGCCCGCTCAGATCAACCTGCAAAAACGCCGACTGCTTTTCGCAGAGCGTCCGTGCGGTCTCCGACGGGTCTGCGCCCCACTGCTTGCGCAGTCTTGCGAATGCCTCCGCGACAACTGCCGCATTGCGTTCTCTGCGGAATTTTCTGCGGAACAGCTTTTCCAGCACCAGCGGCAGGATCCATTTCAGCAGCACGATCAGCACGACCGCAATGACAAACAGAATCAGACCGGAATACTGCAATGTCGCAAGCACATTGACCTTGGCATGCGTCTCCTCGACAATATTGCCAGAGGTCGGGTCGAGCATCATCCAGCCGTAGCCTGCAATGTACACATTCACAAACGCATGCCCGTGATCGGTCGTGATCGCAAAATCACGGTTTCTGCCAATGGTATTCCGGTTATCCGGCTCACTCATGGAGTAGCCCTCGGCATAGCGGGTCGGCAGACCGACCGCGCGGCACATCTCCGTCATCGCGCTCGCAAACTGCACACAGACGCCGATCTTCTTATCAAAGAGGAAGGTCTCAACATTGTCCGAATCGGTCTTGCGGTAGTCGTGCGAATAGACGAAATCCTCATTATAGCGCAGATAATCGCGGATTGCCATTGCCTTCTCAAAATCCGAGGTCATCCCCTGTGTCAGGTCCTCGGCAAGCTGCCGGACACTCACCGGTGTCTGACTTTCCGCTTCACAGTTCATCGCATAGACATCCGCCTCATAGCAGGCATCCAGCGCATCCTGCAAAACAGCATGCGAAGGGTCTGTCTTCTGCGTCCGGTTCACGGCTTCCGTCAGGATTGTATGCCAGTGTTCGGCATCCAGCGTTTTCAGCAGCGTATCGACGGCAGGCTCCGTCCGGTACCGGTCGCTGAGAAAATTGATCTCATAGCGCTCGCCGATAAACATTGTGCCGGAATACCGGAACATCACATTGCTGCTGTTCATATGCATATCAATGTTATCGTCCAGGTAGTTTCGCGCATGCGATTTCCGCACATGCAGCGGCACCG
>CAMHUJ010000006.1 GCA_946188175.1 uncultured Ruminococcus sp. | reverse complement strand
CGGCACACCCGTATAAACCGCCGTCCCGAACCAGCCCTTCACCTGCAATACATGACGGCGCAGGCTGCGGCTGTAGCCGGTCTGTACGCCGTATGCGCAGTCATACTGCTCCGCATCAAAGCGGCGTTCGCGCAGCGGAACCGGATCGCCCCTGAGCACCGCCGACGCCTCCAGCGGCAGCATATCCGAGGAGCCGCCTGCATAGAACTGATAGATGCCGCCCTCTGTCAGCATCTGCCTGCTGTGCGGGTCATAGATTTGCAGGATATACGCAGGAATCTGGACGGAAACCGTTTTCCGCTCCCCTGCCGCAAAATGCACGCGCGCAAATCCGCAGAGCTTTTTCAGCGGACGGCGCAGTTCGGAATCCGGCACGGCAAAATAGATCTGCACGACCTCATCGCCTGCGGTATCCGAAACATTCTGCAATGTAACCTCTGCGGTCAGGCTGTCATCTTCATGCATTATGATAGACAGACTATCATAATGGAAGGATGAATATGAGAGACCGTATCCGAACGGATACAGCGGCTTGCCCTGAAAATAAAGATAAGTTGTACCGTTCGCCGCGATATCATAATTGCCGATTGCGGGGAGATCATGCTCCGAGCGGTACCATGTCATCGGCAGACGTCCGGCGGGATTGTATCGGCCGGAGATCACATGCGCCGCAGCCGTTCCGAGATGTGCGCCCGCATGGGAGCTCCAGAGGATCGCCGGAAGCAGCGCCTGCTCACGGTTGATCGCATAAGGGTAGCCCGAGATCAGCAGCATTGCCGTCCGCGGATTCGCACGTTGCAGCGCCTCTGCCATGCCCGACTGAATATTCAGCGCAAGTGTTTTGCGGTCATAGCATTCCTTCGCAACCTGCACCGGATGATTGCCCGTGCAGTAGATGACCGCATCGGCATCCGCGGCAAGCGTTGCGGCACGGTCTGCGCCGCGGCTGATGATCTGCACACGGAAGGCGCGTTCCGGTGTGACGGCGGTCTGCTCCGTAAAGCGGATCGTGCCGTCCGCAGCAGCCTCCATGCGCTGATGCCGGAACGGTGCTTCGAGCACGGTGCCGTCCGGCGTGTCCAGCAGCCGGACGGTCTCATGCGTAAACCAGTCGTAGATGCGGCGGCGGTGCAGCGTCAGTCCGCCGTCGTCCGCGGCGCGCAGATAGCGCTGATGCGCAGGCGCATAGAGATTCTGCCAGTTTTCGCCCCAGTCCTGCAAGGCAAACTGCTCGTTTTCTGTCACTGCATCCGCATCGAAGGCACAGCTGCCGTCCGGATGCACGGAGAGATATTTGCCGTTTGCAGCCTGCACTGTGACGATATCCCAGAGCGCATCCGTGCAGATTTCTGCATCGGGATATTCCGCGCGCAGCCCTTCCAGAACGGAAACCGCATCGCGGAAGCAGCCCGTATACCAGTCCATGAGGTTTTCATCGGCAAGCGGTCCGCAGACAAACAGACGCTTCGGCGATTTCAGCGGCAGCAGACCGTCATTTTTCAGCAGCACAATCTGCTCCTCCGCTGCACGCAGATTGACCGCCCTCGATTCCGCCGTGTCGATCTGCTCCGGCGTGATACTGTCATAGGGGCAGTCGTCGCTGAGCTGTCCGAGCCGCATCCGCGCATAGAGCACATTTTGCAGCATATGATCTATCTCTGCTTCGGTCAGCCGACCCTCTTGCAGCGCGCATTCCGCAGCCCTGCGCGTTACATTCTCATCATCGGTCATGATATCGCTGCCCGCTTTGATCGCCTCGGCATAGACATCGGCATGCGATGTGCCGTACTTGTGCATCAGCAGCGTCTGAACGAAATCGGCGCCGTCCGTGACCGTAAACCACAGTCCCCATTTCTCCTTGAGAATGTGCTGCAAATCGGGATTACAAATCGCCGGAACGCCGTTGATCTCGTTATATGCCGTCATGACGCTCTTTGCGCCGCCGAAACGGATCGCAGGCATGAATGCGGCATAGTAATATTCATGTTTCAGGCGCGGCGGCAGATCGGAATTGCCGGTGACACGCTCCTCATAATTGTTTGCGCAAAAATGTTTCAGGGTCGGCAGCACGCGGAGATAAACCGGATGCTCTCCTGCCATGCCGTTTGTCAGCGCGGCGGTCAGCTCGCCTGCAAGATACGGGTCCTCGCCGTAGGCTTCCTCGGTTCTGCCCCAGCGCGGGTCACGCTCCATATCGACGGTCGGTCCCCAGACGCAGAGCGCGGATTTGTGATCCTTATTGTAATAGGCGCGGCACTCGGTTCCGGCGATCTCGCCGAGCCGATAGAGCAGGTCACGGTCAAAGGTCGCGGCAAGCCCGACCGGCTGCGGAAATACGGTTGAATAATCCGCTTCCTCACGCCCGACAAAGCCTCTTGCGACCTCTGTCCCGATATAGAATTCCTCCAGCCCGAGCCGTTCGACTGCATGCTGATGCGTCGTCAGCAGACCGAGCTTTTCATCCAGTGTCAGCTGTGCGGTCAGCTCCGCCGCACGCTTCCGGGTAATCTCTGTTTGTTTCATACGGTATCCTCATTCCATTTATATCTGTGCTTTTATTATACGTCAGCGGCATCTGCGAAGTCAATAAAGTTTCCGCACATCCGCTGTCCGATTATCCGCAAAAGCAGTTGTTATAGTGTACAAAAACAGAAAGCATAAACTGGCAGGATGCACAAAACGCCGAAATCTGTTCCGTATCACAAAACAGTCACAATCGCATGCTATACTCCACATTATCATTATGGGTAAATCTGCAATTTTAAGAGAGGGAAAGGTTGTGTTATCTTGCTCGGATTAAAGGGAATCACGAAGAATTACCTTTCGGGTGATTCGGAGGTTCACGCACTCAAGGGAATTGACATCCAGTTCCGGCAGAACGAATTTGTCGCGGTGCTCGGTCCGTCCGGCTGCGGCAAAACAACATTGCTCAATATCATCGGCGGACTCGACCGCTACACCGAAGGCGATCTGACCATTGCGAACAAATCCACGAAGGAGTATAAAGACAGAGACTGGGATCACTACCGCAATCACACAATCGGATTTGTCTTTCAGACCTATAATCTGATCCCGCATCAGACAGTGCTTTCCAATGTCGAGCTTGCGCTGACGCTTTCCGGCATCTCCAAGACGGAGCGCCGCGAGCGTGCAAAGAAAATGCTTGAGCGTGTCGGTCTGGGCGACCAGATTCACAAGAAACCGAATCAGATGTCCGGCGGTCAGATGCAGCGTGTCGCAATCGCGCGTGCACTGATCAACGATCCGGAGATTCTGCTCGCCGATGAGCCGACCGGCGCACTCGATACCGAAACGAGCGTGCAGATCATGGACCTGCTCAAGGAGATCGCAAAGGACCGCCTTGTCATTATGGTTACGCACAATCCGGAGCTTGCCGAGCAGTATGCAACGCGCATCATCCGGCTGCTCGACGGCAAGATTCAGAGCGATTCAAAGCCCTATGACGAAAAGCAGGCAATCGCAGACCGTACCGGCTTCCTTGCAAAAAAACGGTCGGCGGAGAAATCTGAGACCAAAGAAAAGAAGAAAAAGGTCTCCATGAGCTCTGCGACGGCATTTTCGCTTTCGCTGAACAATCTGCTGACGAAAAAGGGACGCACGCTGCTGACCGCATTTGCAGGCAGCATCGGCATCATCGGCATCTCGCTGATCCTCTCGCTCTCGGACGGCTTCCAGACCTATATCAACGAGGTGCAGGAGAATACACTTTCCTCGTATCCGCTGACGATTCTCTCGCAGTCCGTTGATCTTTCGAGCATCGTCGAGAATATCACCGGTCAGGCGGAGCATAAGGAGGAGCATCCGCTCGATAAGGTCTATTCGACCGGTCAGGAGGCGGAAATGCTCAATGCAATGGTCTCCGAGGTCAAGCAGAACGATATGGTCGGCTTCAAAAAGTATATCGAGGACAACAAGGACCGGCTCAGCGCATATAACGTCGAATACAATTACAATATTCAGCCGCTGGTCTATCTCGCCGACACGACCGACCGCGTGACGCCGGTCAACCCGAATCCGCTCGTCGATGCATACTATCAGATGCTCGGCTACGATATGAACAATATGTCCTCGTCCTATTCACAGCTCATGTCGATGAGCACGGACGGCATGGATATCTGGACGCTGCTCTACGGCGACCGGCAGCTGCTCGATCAGCAGTATGATGTCCTCTGCGGTCACTGGCCGGAGAGCATGAACGAGGTCATTCTCGTTGTCGATGATTATAATGAGGTCACGGGCATGACGCTCTACGGTCTCGGTCTGCGCGATCCGGATGAGATTTCCAATGTCTTTGCCGATCTCATGGCAGGCAAGAGCGTCGAGGTACAGTCTGCCAGCTACGATTACAATGACCTGATGAACATGCAGTTCCGCGTCATTCTGCAAACCGACCTCTATGAATTTGACAAGACCGAAAACTGCTGGAAGGACCGCAGCCGCAATGATGAATTCATGGCGGATAAAATCGAGGACGGCGTTCCGGTGCATATCTCCGGTATCGTCCGCAAAAAGGCGGGTACGCCGACCGGCGCGCTCATGGCAGGCACGATCTGCTATACGCAGGAGCTCGTCGATTATCTGCTCGATGAAATCGCGGATACCGAAATTGTGAAGCAGCAGCAGGCAAAGCCGGACATCGACGTCTTTACCGGCTATGAGTTCGAGGATCACGAGGACGTCACGATTGACGATGTCTACGCATACCTCGACAACATGAGCGAGGCGGAATTTGCACAGCTGCAAGGGTTGTTCTCCAAGATGTACGGCAATTCGATCTCGCCGGACAATGTCATTGAAGCGCTCAATGACATGAACGACGATGATCTGGTCGCGGCAGTCGCACCGAGCATGCTCGACAGCATAACACTCGATGACGCAAAGGCATTCGCCGCAACGCAGCAGGGTCAGGGCGCCCTGATGATGATGCTCGCGGAGCAGGCAGGTACAGACCCGAATCCGGCACTGCTCGAGGGGCTCGATGATGATACGCTGCTGGCGCTCTATCAGGGCATCATGGAATCGCAGATCACCGCAGATGCAATCCGTGCAAAGATTGCCGCAATGAGCGAGGATGAGGTCAATGCACTGGCACAGTCGCTCAATCCGGCAAAGGATGTCGAGAGCATGAAAAAGGCGCTCGCTACAATGGATGAGGATATGCTGATCTCCGTGTTCAAGGATCAGATTCTGTCGCAGTCCACCGACAACACCTATGACGGCAACCTGCAAAAGCTCGGTCTGCGTGACCCCGAAAGCCCGTTTGCAATTCAGATTTACTCCGAGAGCTTTGAGGCAAAGGAGCAGTTCGAGGATTTCATTCAGGAATATAACGACAAGCAGGCAAAGGACGGCGACGAGGATGCCGCAATCGAATATACCGATTATATCGGCATTCTGCTCTCGTCGGTGACGAAGATCATCAATATGGTCTCCTATGTGCTGATCGGCTTTGTTTCGATTTCGCTCGTGGTTTCGTCGATCATGATCGGCATTATCACGTATATCTCCGTTCTGGAGCGCACGAAGGAGATCGGTATTCTCCGCTCGATCGGTGCATCGAAGCGTGACGTCAGCCATGTGTTCAATGCAGAGACCTTCATCGTCGGACTGGTCGCCGGTATCATCGGCGTACTGATTACGGTGCTGCTCGATATCCCGATCAATATGATCATCGAGAAGGCAGCCGGTGCGCCGGATGTCGCATTCCTGCGTCCGGTCTATGCGGTGATTCTGGTTGCGATCTCGGTGCTGCTGACGCTGATCGCCGGCATCATTCCTGCAAGACTGGCAGCAAAGAAAGACCCCGTTATCGCACTGCGTACCGAATAACAGAAGCATCTGCGATATACAAAGCCGCTTCAATCACGCTGCTGATTGAGGCGGCTTTTTGTATATAGATTCAGATGTTCCCACATTCGCGCGGCGAAACGTGAGATACCATAATTTCTCATTTCAAATTCCGGATTCTAATGATCGGATCAGTCTGCATGAATAAAAAGCATCATCAGCTCATACAATACGACAAAGAGGTGATGATATGAAAGCTCCGAAATTCTGGAAAAAAGCCGTATTCTGGGTCGCATTCAGCTTAGCGGCAGGCGGCGCGGCAAGCTGGCTCACAAGAGACGGCTTACAGCG
The DNA here is from genome assembly GCA_946188175.1 of uncultured Ruminococcus sp. Classification (GTDB taxonomy): domain Bacteria; phylum Bacillota; class Clostridia; order Oscillospirales; family Ruminococcaceae; genus Firm-04. The sequence continues at coordinate 7,971 of CAMHUJ010000006.1, read as the reverse complement.
GTTTGAACAGATCGCAAAGCCTGCCCTGACACCGCCGCGCATCGTCTTCCCGATTGCGTGGACGATTCTGCTGTTCCTGATCGGCTACGGCTTCGCGCTGATCCGCGAGAAAACAATGGGCACACCGCAGGCGGAAACCGCATCCGTCGTTTTCGGCGTACAGATGACATTCTTCTTCTGCTGGATGATCTGGTTCTTCGGGCTGGGCTGGTACGGCTTTGCCGCGCTCTGGCTGCTCGGCATGATCGCGTCGATCATTCTGATGATCAATTTCTACCGGAAGATATCCAAAACAGCCGCATGGATGCAGGTGCCGTATCTGGTCTGGTGCTGCTTTGCACTGTACCTGAATACCGGTGTCTGGCTGCTGAACAGATAAAAAACCGCGCTCCGTGATCATGCACCGGAGCGCGGTTTGTTCAACCGGATATTTATGCAGCGGTTTGTTCCGTACCGATAAGCAGCTTTTTCGTCTGCGGCACGCGCAGCAGAATGTAGGATACGATCACCGTCAGGACGCATTCCGGCAGCATGAATGCACCGTTGTAGCAGACAGAATACCACCATGCACTGTCCCACTCGCACCAGATCGAAAAGACCGTTCCGCCGGAGATAATATGGCAGAGATAACGCAGCAGAATGGCGACTGCAATGCCGCCGACCGCGCCGATCACGCCTTTCTTGCGGAACATGCCTGCCGTACCGAGAACAGTGAATGCAAGCAGATAGTCAATCAGAATGCAGGCTGCAACGGCAAGCGGCGTCAGACCCCAGCTCAGTACGGAGCTCAGGTCGATCGCAAGCTGTACGAGCGCATAGACAAACGAGGTGAATACGCCCCACTTCACGCCGTAGCGCAGCGATACAATACAGATCGGCAGCATACTGAGCGGCGTCAGGCTGCCTCCGAGCGGCATCTTGACAATGGTGATCATGCTGAGAACGGTCGCAAGCGCGATCATCATGGCACTGGTCACCAGACGGACTGTTTTTTCGTGTTTCATGGTTTCAGACATCCTCTCATCAGATTTGATTCCGCCGGAGAAAAAGAAAAATGCCGCAGTCAGTCTGCGGCATTCGGTTTGCATCAGGTGTTCCCTTCGGCGGCATGATCCGCATCAGGTCAACGGGTCGGCATTGTGTATGCCCTCTCAGCCTGCCGCACAGACTCCCCTCTCCGGTTCCGATGTAATCATAACACCTGCGGCAGCTTTTGTCAAGCATTCCGCCGCTTTTCGGAAGGATGCACAATTTTCCGTGCAGAAATCTGCGCTGCGGCATCGGAAGATGCTTATTCCGAGAGATAATTGCGCACGAGAACCTGCATCAGCTCATCGCGGTCGATATGCCGGATCAGGCTGCGCGCATTCTTATGTACGGTAATATAGGTCGGGTCCTCCGAGAGAATATAGCCGACGATCTGATTGATCGGATTATAGCCCTTTTCATTCAGCGCGTCATAGACCGTGCGCAGGATTTGCAGCATTTCCTTTTCGCGCTCCTCGCTCAGCGAGAATGTGATTGTTTTATCGGACATTGCAATCGCTCCTTTCTGACAGGTATCCCACTTCTTTGTTCTCACATTTCATTCCGATTCTTATTATACCGCATATCGCAGCTTTCTTCAAGCATTTCAATCAAAAACTGGCAGATTGCCGATTCTAAGGTATGTTTTTTGTCCGAATCGCACAAATCGCGCAGCCTGCCTGCACAGCCCTTCCGCACAGGCAGACTGCGTGCGGTGCAGCACCGTTTTACTCGCAGCAGTTACGCTTGACGAAGGATGCGCAGTCTACGCACTCCTTGACGGTAGGGTTATCCTCGTGGGTATCAATGTGCACCTGATCGAGCGTGCAGTAGTTTTCGCTGCACATATGATGTGCACAGGCATCCACGGTACAGTGAATATTCGGATTCTTTTGGTCGTTCATGACGATTCTCCTTTCGGCGCGGCTGTTTTCCGCCGTGCAATATGATGATACCCGGATTCCGCACGATTATGCATCCGATTCTGAAACGCACGTATCTTCTTGTATTTTACATTATAATTCAAAGAAAATTAAAATGTATCGTATCAGTGCGAAATAAAGAGAATTCGGGAGAAAACTACCGGAAATCTTCTCAAAATCGCCGTATTTGCCGCCTCGCGCGGAATTTGTCACATTTTGCTCCTTGCAAAATCCTGTCGGATATGATAGAATAAAACCATAGATCGTCTAGCGAACGCTGACGCGGAAAGGAGGATCACATATGGGATATCTGTTATTTTGGGGCGTGATTTTTGTTGTCATGCTGATCGCTGAAATTGCCAGCATGCAGCTCGTCAGCATCTGGTTTGCTGTCGGCGCGGCAGGCGCATTCGTCGCAGCAATGATGAACGTTTCGTTTGCGGCACAGCTTGCAATTTTTGTCATTGTGTCCGTTCTGCTCCTGCTTCTGACCAGACCGCTGCTCACAAAGCTGCGCGTCAAGCAGCAGCCCCGCACCAACGCAGACCTCAATATCGGCGAAACGGCTGTCGTCATTGAGGACATTGACCCTGCGCTCGGCACCGGCAGAGCAAGACTCGGCGGCATAGACTGGATTGCAGTCTCTGAATCGGGCGAAAATATCCCTGTGGATACCGTCGTAATGGTGACGCGCGTGGACGGCGCAAAGCTCTTTGTACGGGACGCATCCGAATACGCACAGCCCCTTGCAAACGGTCAGTGAACGAAATCTCATTCAAAAATCTTGTATTCACGGAGGTAAATTATTATGTTCGCAGCTATGATGTCTTTTATCGGCAGCGGTCCGCTGATCGTTGCACTGGTACTCATCGTGATTCTTCTGATCATCGTTGTTGCCAATATCCGCATCGTGCCGCAGGCAAGCGTCTATGTCATTGAGCGTCTGGGTACATTCTATCAGGAATGGCACACCGGTCCGCATTTTCTCGTACCGTTCTTTGACCGCGTTGCAAAGGTCGTTACGATCAAGGAGCAGGTCGTTGATTTCAAGCCGCAGCCGGTTATCACAAAGGATAATGTTACGATGCAGATTGACACCGTTGTCTTCTTCCAGGTGACCGATGCAAAGCAGTACACCTACGGCGTTGAGCGCCCGATGGCTGCAATCGAGAACCTCTCGGCTACTACGCTCCGTAACATCATCGGTGAAATGGAGCTCGATGCAACGCTCACCTCGCGTGACGTCATCAACACCAAGATCACCGCAATTCTCGACCAGGCGACCGACCGCTGGGGCATCAAGGTCAACCGCGTTGAGCTGAAGAACATCCTGCCGCCGCGTGAGATTCAGGACGCCATGGAAAAGCAGATGAAGGCAGAGCGTGAGCGCCGTGAGAAGATCCTTCAGGCAGAGGGCGAAAAGAAATCCGCGATCCTCGTTGCAGAAGGTGAAAAGGAATCCAAGATTCTCCGCGCACAGGCTGATAAGGAATCCCAGATTCTTGCCGCAGAGGCACAGCAGCAGGCTCTCCTGCTCCGTGCAGAGGCAATCAAGCAGCAGAAAATGCTGGAGGCAGAAGGTGAAGCCGAGGCGCTCAGAATGCTCAATGCAGCTGCTCCGAGCTCCAAGATCATTCAGCTGAAATCCCTCGACGCCTTCGCAAAGGCTGCCGACGGCAGAGCAACCAAAATCATCATCCCGAGCGAGATTCAGGGCCTTGCAAGTCTGACCGGCGCACTCAAGGCAATCGCTTCCGACGATGCTCCGAAGGCTCCGACGCAGCCGCAGGCACCGTCCATGCAGACACTGCGCTGATCAACACGAATCCGTTCCGCCGCGAACCGTTCTCAGGTTCGCGGCGGCGCTTTTTTATAAGAAGCAGGAACCGTAAATATCTGCGCATCGCACAGTTTCATTTCCGGCAAAGGTGATGTGCAGCAAAAAGCATACGTACAAAAAAACATTCATCCTGATTCTTCAATATGGCAACCGGCGAACGATAGATCAATGGAGCCATGCACGGCGCGAGACGCTGCCTGTAAAAAACAATCCGCTCAATCCAAGCTGTCACGCTGAATTGAGCGGATTTGTTTTATCTTACATCGCTGTTACTCACGGTGAATACGGAAGGTTCTTGCAGCGAATTTGTAGACCAGAATGCATGCGACGATGCAATAGGTCACACAGAATGCAATGCAGGTCAAACCGAATGCAAAGGTCGGCAGCTTCTGCTGCATCAGCAGGTAACAGCCGTAATAGGTCGCGCCGGTGATGAATTTATAGAGCGGGCTTTTGATCTCGCTGCCTGCCGTATACGGCTGCAACAGATAGTAAATCGTCAGATAATGCACCGAGAAAAACATGCTGATCGTTACTGGCGATATCAGTACAATGACGTAATTCCACGGGTTATCCGTACCGCCGGAGAGCGCCAGCAGCAGCGCCAGTCCGCAGCCGATCATGGCTGCCGGTGCCGCATTGATCTTCATAATCTCACGCAGACGGATGCGGAACAGCCGCAGAATCGCCTTCGGCTGCTTATAAAACGGATACGTCAGCATCGCGTGGTCACAGTTGTTAAACAGCGCCTGCGTAAAGCTCAGACCGCGGTTCAGGAAGTACATCACAAAGGTCAGAACCGGCAGCCCGCGCATAATCCACTCATTGATCGGGGCGCGGGTCTTCGGAATCCGCAGCATCAGTATGATGCAGAGCACAATCACACATGCCGCACCGATCAGGATAACCTCGGTCGTTTTCCAGAGCGTCCTGCGGTGACGCTTGATAAACAGTTCGTTCAGATACTCAAAACCGCGGCGGCGGCTCGTGATCGTAGTATCCGTCGAGATGCCCGCACGCTGCATGGTTTTCTGCACCTGCTTATTCCGGTCAAGCTGGTCGTAATTCTTCCGGATTTTTTGCAGCGTCAATTCCTTGTAGCCGGTATAGGTCGCTACCTTTTTCCAGCTGAGCAGTCCGGCGGGAATCATCGCAAGCAGGATACCGGCGGAAACCGGCATCGGCAGCGCGTATTCCTCACCGAGCGGCAGCAGATATGCTGCACCGAGCAGTACCGCAGCCAGCACATACACAATCACCGACTTTGAGAGGATATTCCCCTTGCTGTCATCAAATGTCGCACCGAAGCGCTCACGGCACATCAGCGACAGCGCCGCACCGAATACCTTGCAGCCCGCAGCCGTGAACGGCAGCAGCAGACATAGCCAAAGCGGTACATGCGCAATCAGACCGAAAATCAGCGTGAACGGCAGGAAGCCGATCACCAGCCGGAACAGATAATAGATGTAGTTGGAGACCGTATACCGCTGTGCATCCATTCGCAGCATGCCGACCGCATACTCCGTCGTGCGGTTCACGTTGATCAGCTTGCTGTTTGTCATGCCGCCGACGATTGTCAGCAGCAGAAGAATATGCATAAACAGCTGACTGTTCGTATACCAGTCGGATTGCAGCGGAATCAGCGGCAGCGCGACCAGACCGCCCACATAAATCAGCCGGACACTGAATGTCGTAAACGCCTCCCAGATCAGCACAAGGATGAATGCGAGCGTCTTGAAGCCGTCGGCGGCATAGAGGTCGTTATGGAGCACCTTTTTAAGCACCGGCAGCGAGCGGACTGCATAAATCAGCATATTTGTATGCATCGTGCAGCGCAGCATGAAGGTTTGTTTCAGCGTTTTAAGCATGCGCATCCTCCCGCAGTGCCGCGATGATCTTTTCGCGGAAAGCCTGACTGTCAAGATTGCTCTTTTCGACCGGCTCGAGGACGCCGTGATTCAGCAGGACGATCTCATCGCAGAGATCGAGCGCAAGGTCGAGAATATGCGTCGAAAAAATCGTGATCTTGCCCGCCTTCTGGCTCCTGAGCAGCTGCTTCATCTCCTCCGCGACCACGACGTCCAGCGAGGTCAGCGGCTCATCGAGCAGCAGCAGCTTCGGCTCGGCGATGATATTGACGATCATCTGCATCTTGTTTTTCATGCCGTGGGAATAATCACGCAGCAGCTTATCGCGATCCTCAGGCGCAATGCTGACATAGTCAAAATAGGCGTCCGGCGGCTGCGGATGCGGGATGCTGTCCGCGTTGATATCCAGAAAGAATTTGAGGAATTCTCTGCCGGTGAGGAATTCCGGCACCGTCGGCGTCGAGAGGACATAGCCGATCTCGCCGGTATCCGCGGGGCGCTGCTGACCCGATTCATCGGTAAAGAAGCAGCTGCCGCCGTCCTGTTTAAGGTCACGGTTCAGGCAGTTGAAGAGCGTCGTTTTGCCTGCGCCGTTCCTGCCGAGCAGACCGTAAATCCTGCCCTCCTCAAAGGTGAAGTCGATGTCGCGCAGGACTTCCTTTTGGTCAAATTTTTTCGCCAGATGTGATATGACAAATTGCATAGCGATTCTCCGTTCTGTATCTTTTATACTCATATTATAGCATATTCCGCCTGAATATTCCATAAAGAGAACCTTAATTTATCAATATACAGACGGAAAATCTGCTGTCCGGCAAGAGAAAATGGCTTATTGCAGCCGGACCGCAACATCCCCAGATCGCGCGGCATCACAAAAAACAGCTATGGCCGGACATGGCTTGCGGCATCATTGACTTTTTCTTCCTGCTATGGTATAATTCAGCTGTGGGGGAAAGCACGAGGCTTCCTTCGCAAAATCGGTATTTACAGGAGAAAAGCTTGACGAACTGAAAGAAATCCTAACAGCATTCTCTGTGTGAATTTGGAGGATAAAGCGATGAAATCTGAAAAATCAAATAGAGTAAAAAAAGTACTTGCGATCATGGCTTGTATTATGATTCTGTTTCTGGCGATCACATTTGTAATCCACAGAATCCTGTTATCAAAAGAAAAGCAGATGCTGACCGAAGCAGGGTATTACAATCCTGTTTCGGTCGGGGATTATTCGCTGAATGTACATGATTTCGGAATTCAAAACGGTAAGCATACATTCGTAGGATTATCGGGCAAAGGCGTATTTGATTACAGTGTCAGAATGGAGCGCCTCATGGGCGGTCTGGCTGAAGAAAACCGGATCGTAATCGTTGACCGTGCGGGTTATGGACTCAGCGATGATACAAAGGAGCCGCAGACAGTGGAGCGTGTTGTGGATCACTACCGTACTGCGCTGAAAAATGCCGGTATCGAAGCGCCATACATTCTGCTTCCACATTCGCTGGGCGGTGCTTATGCGACATATTGGGTAAGTCAGTATCCGGAAGAGATCGAGGGTGTCATTTTTCTTGCCGGAACACAACTCAGCGATAACCCTGATATTGCTTTGGAAGATGGCAGTGCATTTGAGAATCGGTTTGCGATTGCGGCAAATCAGATGGGACTGGTAAGACTTGCGAAGTCGTTTCTGTTAAAAACTGTAATCCCCGGTATGAATTATTCGGATGAACAGCGAAAGTATTCGGAAGCATTGAATCTGCATCATACATTTAATCCTGCTTATTGCTACGAAGATGAGCATATGAATGAAATCTGCAATACTGCATATCATGCGATCAAGCCAAATGATGTTCCGAAAGTTTATATTTGTTCAAGTTGGGGATTTCAGTCCGGACAAGAAATAGATGAAATGCTGGCTTGGGATAAGCAGGAATGTGAATTCACGGGGAGGAAACAGCCTAAGTTTCCGGAATCCGGGTATGATATGGATATGCTGCAAAAACTCCGTGATACCGAATTGCAGCCCTATCTTGACAAAATGGGGAACTGTGAGCTGGTGCTGCTGCCGGGGATACACTGTATTTATGACCAGCGTCCCGATGATGTCGCAGAGATCATCAGCGACTTTCTGGAGAGAATAGAGGAACAAACGGAATAGAAAATAGAAAAAATACTTTAACAGTTAAAATTTGATTTATCGCAGAGCCTATTCGATCTTTGCGCTGTGAGGAGCATTGGAAGAATCCTGCCAGCGGGGGCTCCCCGCAAATTCTGATTTATCTTAGAAAGGAAAACCTCATGTACAACCACCAGCTCGACA
>CAMHUJ010000005.1 GCA_946188175.1 uncultured Ruminococcus sp. | reverse complement strand
CGGAAAGCCGAAGCCTGTATAAAGGGGAATTATGTGATGAAAACTTCTGAAAATCAACCGAATCTGAAACCGGAGCCGGAATCGCTTGCTGCACTGGAAAAAGCGGCGCTGGAATCGCAGCGCATCGCGGAGCAGACCGTAATGGTCTACGGTCCGCCGAATATGATGCAGCAGAATCCGCCGTTTATCGGAATGAGTATGCTTGAGCAAATGATGAAAGCACGGCAGGCGGAGCAGACAGCGGCTCCGAAGCCGCTCAGCAATCCGGTCAAATGGAAATGCAGCGGCTGCGGTACGGAAAATCAAAGCCGCTTCTGCATGGAATGCGGACAGCCTGCGCCGGAGACATGGCGCTGTACATGCGGACGGGAGAATAACGGCAGATTCTGCACCGACTGCGGTAACCCGAAGCCTGTCGAACCGTCAGTGACGGTGCGCGCCTATACTGAAACCGATCTGCCGGAGATGATTGCGGTCTGGAATGCGGTCGTCGATGCAGGCAATGCGTTCCCGCAGGAGGAGCCGCTGGATGCGGAATCCGGTGCGGCATTCTTCGCACAGCAGACTTATACCGGCGTTGCGGAAAAAGACGGCGGAATCTGCGGGCTCTATATCCTGCACCCGAATAATGTCGGGCGCTGCGGACATATCTGCAATGCAAGCTATGCCGTCAGCGAGACATGCAGAGGACAGCATATCGGGGAGCAGCTTGTGCTCGACTGTCTCAGTCAGGCGAAGGTGCACGGCTTCCTCGTCTTGCAGTTCAATGCCGTCGTGGAGGGGAATACCCATGCGCGGCATCTGTATGAACGGCTTGGATTTACGCAGCTCGGGACGATCAAAGGCGGATTCCGGATGCCCGACGGCAGCTATGCGAATATCTGCCCTTATTATCGGGAAGTGTAAAGAGGAAATCCTATGTTTGAATATAAACGGATCGACGGAATCGGCGAACTGAAAGCAAAAATTCCGCCGGAGCTGCAAAAATGGTATTGCTTCGGAACGATACTGGAGCTGCGATACTGCGCAAGGATGATTGATGAATACTTCTGCGATTATACCAATCAGATCGTGATGCTGCTGACGGATGCGAAACAGCAGTATAAAATCGAACTCACCTTGTATAACATCAAAGGCAATCTGAATTTTGATATGGCAAACGGGCTGTTCAGCGGCTTTATGATCGAAGAATATGCAGATCCGGCAAGCGACAATCATTTTCATCTGTATTCCGATGAGCAGGATATTGATTTCAGTCTGTACTGCGAGAAGATCAGGGCAGTATTGCGATAGAAACGGATTCCAAAGGACAATGTCCTTTGGCAGGGGAATGGGGACAGCGTCCCCATTATGAATCCGTCGGAGACATCTTATCAAACAGGAGGGCAGAGGCATGGCGCAGAAACCGCTGGTTGCGGCTGTTGTCGGGGCGACGGCGTCCGGCAAGACGGCGCTCGGCGTTGAGATCGCAAAAAAGTATAACGGCGAGGTCATCTCGGCGGATTCGATGCAGATATACGAAGGACTGGATATTGCGACCGCCAAGCCGACCGCAGACGAAATGCAGGGGATTCCGCATCATCTGATCTCGGTGCTGCCGCCGGAGCAGGCATGCTCTGTTGCGGATTATGTCGAAATGGCACGCGAAAAAATCGCGGAGATACTCGCAAAAGATAAGCTGCCGGTGATCGTCGGCGGCACGGGGCTGTATGTTGATTCGCTGCTGGATAACATTCAGTTTCCGGATATTCCGGCGGATGATGCGCTGCGCGAAAAGCTCCATGCGGAGGCGGCGTCGCTCGGCAATGCGGAAATGCTCCGGCGCCTGCAGGCATGCGATCCGGAGACTGCGGCAAGGCTGCATGAGAACAATCTGCGCCGGATTATCCGTGCGCTGGAGGTCTATACGCTGACCGGCATCCCGCTCTCGGAGCATGCCAGACGCAGCCGCGAGATCCCGCCGCCGTGGGATGTGCTGCGCATCGGCATCGGCTTTGCCGACCGCGAAAAGCAGTATGCGAGAATCCGTGCGCGCGTCGATCGGATGCTTGAACTGGGGCTCGCCGATGAGGTCAGAGCCGAATTTGATTCCGGCAGACGGCGTGCGACCGCTGCCATGGCGATCGGCTACAAGGAGCTTCTGCCCTGGCTGCGCGGCGAGGAACCGCTCGAAGACGGGATTCTGCGCGTCAAGCAGGAAACCTGCCGCTATGCCAAGCGGCAAGGCACATGGTTTCGTCGAAACTTGCAAACGAAATGGATTATGCGCGATGAAATCTGTTCAGAAAGCCGAATTTTTGAAAACGTTGAAAAAATGTTTGAAAATACTTTGCGAAACGGCTAACTGTGTGATATAATATAATATGTGTAATTGCTGACAGGCGAGGTATGTCCTTCGGCGGTACACATCAAATACAACCGCAAATACATATTTGGGTGTAAATATGAAAGAAATGAGGCAAGTAACCATGACCAACAAGGGACTCAATCTTCAGGACGTATTTCTGAATCAGGCGCGCAAGGAGCGCCTCCCGCTGACAATCTTCCTGACGAACGGCTATCAGTTCAAGGGCATTATCCGCGGCTTTGATTCGTTTATCGTCATTCTCGAGACCGACGGCAGACAGCAGCTTGTTTACAAGCATGCGATCTCCACGATTGTTCCGGCAAGACCGATCTCGATTCTGGATGCCATGGAGCAGCGCGAGGACGCTGAGTAAACAGCATGAACGAAATTACAACGCGAATCCTCAAATTTTTACTGCTGGTATTCGCTGTTGTACTGGCTTCGTCCATTTTCTACCACCTGTTCTATACGAACTTTGAGACCGAAAATGCGACCTATTATGAGGCCAGCGACGGTTCGAGATTTCAGGGCGTTTATGTCCGTTCGGAGACTGTCGAGTCGTATTCCGGCGCAGGTGCCGTCCGGTACTGCGTCGATGACGGCGCAAAGCTCGGCGTCGGCAGCGTGATCGCAGAGGTCTATTCCGATCCGGAGCAGATCGACCTGCGCAGACGCATCGCCGAAAAACAGGACGAGATTGCGATGCTCAGAAAGATCGAGAATCCCGGCACCAGCGAAAACGCACAGCCGGCGAATCTCGCTTCGCTGATTGACGAGCAGTATAAAAATATGATCCGGCTGCGCGAGCGGCAGGATTATTCTGCGATGAGCAGCGCGAAGCAGAATATGACCGTGCTGATGAGCACCTATGAAAAGGTAACCGGCTCCGGTGTCGATTTCAATGACAGAATCGTTGCACTGGAGGACGAGGTTTCCAGACTGAATATGATGCTTGCCGCGCCGGAGAAAACGATTCCGGCAAAGGAAAGTGCATATTTTGTCAGCTATGTGGACGGCTATGAGAGTATGCTCACGCCGGAGACCATGCATACGCTGACACCGGATCAGCTCAGTTCTGTTTCCGATGACGGAACGCTCTCTGCCGCAGGGGCAGGCGAGCAGATCATCGGCAAGCTGATCAAGGATTATGCATGGTATATTGTCGGCGTCTTTGATAACCGCAAGCTGCGGCTTTCCGAGGGCGAGTCGGCAACCGTCCGGCTGGAATCCGTGCCGCAGAACCTGACCGTGACCGTCGAATCGCTGCATTCTACCGGCGATATCGAGCGGACACAGGGCATTTTCCGCTGCGATGAGCTGACGCATGATACCGTGCAGCACCGCTCGGAGCGCGTTGAGATTGTCAGGGAAACCATTGAAGGCATCCGCGTTCCGCGCTCCGCAATCCGTTTCAAGACGATGACAGAGGAGCAGACGGATGAGGAGGGCAATGTGACGGAGGTCACGGACGACTTTATGGGCGTGTACGTCTTAGTCGGCGAGACGCCGGAATTCCGCAAAATCAAAGCCGTCTACGAGGAAGATGACTATTATCTTTCCAGCCTTGATGCCGGAAGCGGCTATATCGCACTCTATGACGATATTATCGTGAAGGGAGTAATGGCGGATGGCGAATGAATTTGCACCCTGTACCGCGGAGCAGAAGCAGGCGGTTCTTGAGCGGCTTGCAGTCATCCGGCAGAATATTGCAGAAAGCTGTGCGCAGTCCGGCAGACGGACCGATGAAGTGACGCTGATGGCGGTCACGAAAACGGTCTCGCCGGAGCTGATCAATTTAGCAGTTGATCAGGGCGTGCATGTGCTCGGCGAAAACCGCGTGCAGGAGTTTCTCTCCAAGCGCGATGCATACCGCAGCAGTGCAGAGGTACAGTTTATCGGGCATTTGCAGACGAATAAGGTCAGACAGATTATTGACAAGGTCTCGCTGATCCAGTCCGTGGACAGCCTGCATCTTGCAGAAGCGATCAGCAAAGCAGCGGAGCAGCACGGGATCGTGATGCCGGTGCTGCTTGAGGTGAATATCGGCGGCGAGGAGAGCAAATCCGGTGTATCCGCACAGGAACTCCCGAAGCTGCTGGAACAGGTGCAGAAGCTCTCCGGCATCCGCGCGGACGGGCTCATGACCATTCCGCCGCCGTGCACCGACGAATCGGAGCAGATGCGGACCTTTACCGCGATGCAGCAGCTTTATCAGCAGATGCAGCAGCTTGCACCGCTCAAAATCCTTTCTATGGGCATGTCCGGCGATTATGCCGCGGCAATCCGCTGCGGTGCGACGCTCGTGCGCATCGGAAGCGCGCTGTTCGGCGCCCGGTACTATCCGCCGTCGGCGCAGCAATGATTTGATTTCAGATTGTATATCCGCAAGGGACGCTTGCGGGTATGCCGGAAATATCAACCAGAAAGAAAAGGAGAATCCAGATGAAACTTTTTGACACAGTCCGTGATTTCTTCGCACCGCAGGAGGAGGATTCCTACGAAACCGAGCCGGTGCGTGAAACGAGAGATTCCCGCGACCGCAGAGAAGTCCGCGAGTCGTTCCGGGAAAGCATGCGTGAGCAGGAGGAGAGCTCTGCCCGTGAGGTCCGTCAGCCTGCATCGCTTCGTGAGAGCTACCGTCCGGAGTCTGATTTTGCGCAGACAAAGCGCGATAACAAGGTTGTCAACATTCAGGCAACTGCACAGCTTCAGGTCGTTCTCGTGAAGCCGGAGGTGTTTACCGACGCCAAGCAGATCGCGGATCATCTGATCTCCAAGAAAACGGTTGTCCTCAATCTCGAGACCGCATCCGCCGAGAACAAGCGCAGAATCATCGACTTCCTCGTCGGTGTTGCATACGCAAACGGCGGCAGCCTCAAGCCGGTCGCAAATCTGACGTATATCATCACACCCTATAATGTCGGCTTCATCGGCGAGGACCTCGTCAATGAACTCGAAACAAACGGCGTAATAATGTAAGCTGATCTGATGTTATTTGAGGCGGAAGGAGAACCCCGATGATTACAGCAAAGGATATTCAGAAAAAGAAATTTGAAAAGGTCAAGTTCGGCTACAGTCCGGAGGAGGTCGATGCATTCCTCTCGCAGATTGAGAATGATCTGCGCCTGATGCAGCAGGACCTCGATGATTCCAATGATAAGATTCAGCTCCTTGCGGACAAGGTGCGTGAATATAAGGATTCCGAGGAGGACCTGAAGAATGCACTGCTGCTCGCACAGAAGCAGGCGCGTCAGGTTGTTGCCGAGGCGGAGGAGAAGGCGAACGCAATCGTTTCGGAAGCACGTAATTCCGTCGATTCGGTCAAGTCTCAGGCACTGATTGATTCCGAGACACAGCTCAAAAATATTTCGGCGCAGCTCGCGCAGGAGAATGCATCGCTCGTCAGAACGCAGCATCAGGTTGCGGATTTCAAGCGTGCACTGTTCGATATGTACAAGCAGCATCTGGCGCTGATTTCCAGTCTGCCGGATTCTCCGGATGATCTGGAGGAGGAGACCGAGGAGGTCGTTGAGATCGTCGAGGTCGAGGAGGAGGCGCCCGCCGAGGCTGCGGCTCCGGCAGCAGAACAGGCTCCGGCTGCAACACCGGCAGAACAGGCAGCTTCCGCTGCGGCAGACGCTTTTGACGGTGTCGCACAGTCTACCTTCGGCAGCCGCCGCGATGAAACCAGACGCGACGATGTCAGAAAGCGTTTCGATTTTTAAGATGAAAGGGAACTTGCAGCGGCATAGCTGTCATGCAGGTTCCTTTTTTTATCCGGTTCGGAAAGGAGCGGAAGAATCTCCGATATGACAATATTCCTCGTAACTGCGGCGATTGCGGTGCTGACCGTAATCGACCAGCTGATTAAAATATGGGCGATTGCCAATTTGCAGGGACAGCCCGCAAGACCGTTTTTGCAGATCGGCAGCTTTGACTGGATGCATCTGCGCTATCTGGAAAACAGAGGCGCAGCGTTCAGCATGCTCAGCGGAAACCGCGGATTCCTGATCGTATTCCCGCTGATCATGATCGCCGTCTGTCTCTATGTGCTGCACCGTCACGGCAAGGGGCGCCGCTGGCTGCAAATCGCCATGACGCTGATTGCGGCTGGCGGGCTCGGCAATCTGATCGACCGCATTTTCCGCGGCGGCAGCGTCGTCGATTATCTGGATTTTCAGCTCTGCAATTTTGCGGTGTTCAATTTTGCGGATATCTGCGTGACAGTCGGCGTCGGGCTGGTCGTGATCGGGCTGCTGTTCATCGAAAAGGAGGAGCCCGAGGCGAAAAAGCTCAAAAAAGCGGAGCGGATTCCCTTTGCGCATACTGTCGCAGCCCTGCCGGAAGCAGGTACGCTGCCGCTTGCCGGTGAGCTGCCGGAGGCAGAAGCGGCACCGCTGCGTGAGGATGCAGAGGATGCCGAAGCCGCAGAGGAGACGGAAGAACATGCCGGCGCGTGAGGCGCTTCTGACCGTTCCGGCGGAGGATTCGGGCAAACGGCTGGATGCATGGCTTGCCGCACAGCCGGAGCTTGCAATGACGCGCTCTGCCGTGCAGCAGCTTCTGGAGCAGGGTCAGATCACACGAAATGGCAAAGCTGCGAAGAAAAACGATAAGCTGCAATCCGGCGACGCGATCCGCGTGGCGGTGCCCGAGCCGCAGACGCTTGACGTTCTGCCGCAGGATATTCCGCTGGAGATCGTCTATGAGGATGCAGAGCTGCTGGTTGTCAATAAACCGAAGGGCATGGTCGTGCATCCGGCGCCGGGGCATCCGGACGGTACGCTCGTCAATGCGCTGCTGTATCACTGTGCGGGACGGCTCTCCGGCATCAACGGCGTGATCCGTCCGGGTATTGTGCACCGCATCGACCGCGATACGAGCGGGCTGCTGATTGTTGCCAAGACCGACCGCGCGCATCTCGGACTCGCGGAGCAGATCGCCGCGCATTCCTTTACGCGTGAATATGAGGCGGTATGCTGCGGCAGATTCAAAGAGGAATCCGGCACGGTGCACGCGCCGATCGGCAGAGATCCGCGAGACCGGCAGAAAATGTGCGTGATTGCGACGAATTCAAAGGATGCGATCACACATTATACCGTCCTGATGCAGTACGAGCGTCATGCGCATATCCGGTGCAGGCTCGAAACCGGCAGGACGCATCAGATTCGCGTGCATATGAAGCAGATCGGACATCCGGTCTACGGCGACGCGGTCTACGGCAAGGCGGAAAAGGGTGTGGAGGGACAGTGTCTCCATGCAAAGAAAATCGGCTTTGTACATCCGGTGACGGGCGAATATCTCGAATTTGATTCGCCGCTGCCGGACTATTTTACGGAAATACTGCGGAAGCTCTCCTGAATGGGGACGCTGCCGCATGATACGGGAGTTTGGTTATGCATTTTACGTATTGTCCGGACTGCGGCGCAAGGACCGTGCCGCGGCAGATGGGCGATGACGGCGCTGTGCCGTACTGTGAGAAGTGTCAGAAGCCGCTGTTTGATATGTTCAGTACCTGCGTGCTTTCCGTCGTGAAGAATCCGGCGGGGGAGCTTGCGCTGATCCGGCAGAGCTACGGGCAGCAGGAGACCTATGTCGGCGTGGCAGGCTATATGAAGCCGGGCGAGACCGCCGAGGAGGCAGCGCTCCGCGAAATCCGCGAGGAGATCGGGCTGGATGCTTCGGGACTGCGGTTTCTGTTCAGCGCATGGCATGCCGCGCGCGGACAGCTGATGCTCTGCTTCTGCGCGGAATCGGATGCGCAGGATTTTCAGCTTTCGCAGGAGGTGCGCGAGGCAAAATGGTTTGCGCCGGAGGATGCCTGCAGCGCCGTGCGGCAGGGCAGCATTATCGAGCGCGTTGTCCGTACAGCCATTTCTTAACAATATCATAAAAATCCAAAAAAGACCTTGAAAAAAACGACATTATTTGGTATAATAATAGAATGACGAATGATTCTTAGCGCACAGCGCTATCAGCAAAGGGATGAGAACAACATGATCGGCTTTTACAGCTATACCGTAATTCTGACATACATCGGCTTTGTATGCGGTTCGGTAGGCTTATATTTTGCTGCGAACGGCAGCACCAATATGGCAATCATTATGCTGATGCTTGCCGGCTTCTGTGATATGTTTGACGGAAAGGTCGCAAAGACGAAAAAGAACCGTACTCCGGAGGAATGCCGCTTCGGCATTCAGATCGACTCGCTCTCGGATATGGTCTGCTTCGGACTTCTGCCGCCGATGATCGCATTCAGCGCCGGACTGCACAAGCCAATCAATATTGCAGTCTTCTGCTGCTTCAGTCTGGCGGCGCTGATCCGGCTCGCATATTTCAATGTGACGGAGGAGGAGCGCCAGCAGGTTACGACCGAGCGCAGAAAGGTCTATGAGGGTCTGCCGGTGACCTCGGTTGCACTGATTATTCCGCTGCTGTTTGCATTCCGGCGCGATCTGGAAGGCATGAGCAGTACCGCGTTTCCGATTACCGCAACGGTCGTCTATGCGATTGTGGCATGTCTGTTTATCACGCGCTTTACAATCAAAAAGCCGCAGATGCGTGCAATGCTCTGGTTTATCGTGATCGGTATTCTGGAGCTGCTGCTGCTGATCTTCAAGCATCGGCACAGCTGAATGAATCGAACAAAAGGAGGAATCCGTCATGTCGGAACCGAAGGATGTCAAATCGAACGCAGGTGCGCAGATTTGTGACCGAGAGGGGAATCCGGTGACGGATTCCTGTGCTTCTGAGGGCAAGCTGCTCGGGCTGCTCTACGGCACGGCGCCGGGGCGTGCGGCACTCAAGGTGCTGACGAAGCCGGTTGTCTCGAAGCTCGCAGGCTATGCGCTGGAGCATCCGCTCTCAACGGTTGCGATTCCGCCGTTCGTCCTGAAAAAGCATATCAAAATGAGCGACTATGCGGAGGAGAAATTCCGCAGCTTCAATGCGTTTTTTACGCGTCCGGTCAAGCCCTCGGCGCGCCCGATTGATACCACGCCGGAGGTGCTCATCAGCCCCTGCGATGCAAAGCTGACGGTCGTTCCGGTCAGCGACGAGATGCATTTCACGGTCAAGGGATCGGATTACAGTCTTGCGGCATTTCTCGGCTGCAAGCGGCTTGCGGAGCGGTTCCGCGGCGGTCAGGTGCTGATTTTCCGTCTGACGCCAGACGATTATCACCGCTACTGCTATCCGGATGCCTGCGAGATCGGCAAAACGCGCTGCATCGCCGGACAGCTGCATACGGTCAATCCGGTATCGGCGGCGCATGATGTCAAGGTTTATCACCGCAACACGCGGACGGTCACGATGCTGCATACCGCGCATTTCGGCACGATGCTGATGATCGAGGTCGGCGCAATGTTTGTCGGCAAAATCGTCAATCACCCGCACGGGACGAAGGTAGCGCGCGGCATTGAGAAGGGCTATTTTGAATTCGGCGGCTCGACGATCGTGGTCGTACTGGAAAAGGATGCGGCAGTGATTGATGCGCAGATTCTCGCGAATTCCCGCAGCGGTGCAGAGACAGTCGTCCGCTACGGCTCGGGGATCGGGACAGCAACAGCTTGAAACCGGAATCGTACTGCTGAAATAAATCAGAATTTGCGGGCAGCGGGCAGTGCACGCATCCATTTTTCTAAAGCTCCTTGTTGACGAACTCGATTGCCTGCCTGACAACGCTCCTTTTGCGTGACTGATTTACAAATATGAAGTTGCTTTCATCATTCATTTGATCTTTCGTCCGATCAATATTTTCGCTGGGCGCGGGTTCAAGGGAACAACCCAAAGAGGACAGGGGGAAGATCGCAAAGCTCACATTCCCCCTTTCCCCTTTCGTTTTTTCCGCACCGTTACGCCGGTGCAGAGTTCCCATTTCCTGATTCTCTTTTCCCCTTGAGGTGCAGATCTTACAATTTATCATTGCGTAAAATTAGAATCGCGCGCCTTAGGGGTGAGAGAATCACGGAAAGGAGAGCGTGAGAGGGAAACCGTAAGGAGAGAGGGGAATGCGAGCCTGCGAGCCATCCCCTTTCTCCTTGGGGTGTCCCTCTCGCATTCGCGCCCCGCGCCCAGCTATATTTAACGTCGGACTAATGATAAAAAAAGAATGACTGAAGTCAACGATCTTTGGAGGCGGGCACTGCCCGCAAATACTGATTTACCGCAGAAACACTTAATCTTAATGGGAGTTATGATAAAAATAAACCGCTCTGCTCGGCATCTGCCTGATCGGAGCGGTTTTTCTTTTCCGTTTTCGGGATTTTTTTGTAACCAAACTGCGCCGGAATCTGTCTGAATAGATAGAGACGTCTTAACGAAAGGAGGCGGGGACCGTGGAGGATGAGGCGATCATCGAATTATATTTCGCGCGCGATGAAAAAGCGATCACTGAGACCGTGGAAAAATACGGCGCCCGCTGCCGCAAACTCGGTCTCCGGATTCTCGGCAATCCGCAGGATGCAGAGGAATGCTGCAATGATGTCTGGCTCAGGGTATGGAATACGATTCCGCCGCAGCATCCGGCGCATTTCGGAGCCTATCTTGTGAAGCTGATGCGCAATGCAGCACTGAATCTTTATGAGAAAAACCATGCAGAAAAGCGCGGCGGTGCGCAGACGGCTGTCCTGCTCGATGAGCTGGCGGAATGCCTCGCGGCGCCGGACGATGTCGAGGCACAGATCACAGAGGCGGAAACCGGCGAGATGCTGCGCATATTTCTGCGGACGGTTTCCGATGAGGCGAAGAATATCTTTATTTTGCGCTATGTGTACATGATGCCGGTGAAGGAAATCGCGGAAACGTATCGGATCAGCGTGAGCAAGGTGAAGGTTTCGCTTTACCGCACACGCAGGGAACTCAGGGACTATCTGGGAGGTGAACAGCTATGAATGCGATGCTGCTGCTGAAAGCAATGAGCGAGATCGCGCCGGAGGATATCGAAGCGGCAATGCAGGCAGGTTCTGCGGAGCATGCGGCAGCCGGTGCAGATCTTCACGATACGGCACAGAATACACAGGGTATCCGGCAGACGGCTGTACGGAAGGCAGAAGCGTATGACGGCAGACATCTGCGATTGGGCGGCTGGCTGGCTGCGGCTGCCTGTCTGATTCTGGTGATCGGGGCGGTGATGTTCTTCCGCTCGCACAACGAGGATTTTGTACTGGCGCCTTCTATGTCGGATATTCTGGAAGAAACCGGTACGGCGCTTCCGGAGACAACGGCTGCTGTCCTGACACAGACGACGGAAAAAACCGGTACAACGCAGCAGACGGTGACGAAGACACATCCCGCGAAAACAGTCACCGAAGAAGCATCCGCAGCGGTGACGGAGAATACGGCGCGGACAGATACCGAAAAGCAGAATCCGACAGAGCACGGCACAACAGAACCCGTGCCGCAGCGGACAACATTTCTGACGTCCGAAACGTGGCTGATCTGTTCCGGCGTCACGCCCGTCACAACCACGCTGCCGCCGGATACCACGGAGCCGCCGCGTACCACAACAGCAAGTACGGAGGAATCGCACACAACGACTGCACCGGTCGGGGCGGAACCTGTTTACACGCTGCCGGAGGTCGAAATACTCAATCCGTTTGAAAACGGCGGCATGGAGCCGAATTCGCCCGCGGATGTGATCGCGGAGCTGAATGAAATGCCGGAGGGCAGCTTTGTTTTCCGGCAGTTCCGTGAGCCGGAGGAGGCATATAATACGCATCTCCGGAATCATCTGGAGCAGAACCGCGATGTCATTGCGGTCTATACGGTTTCGGATAAATGGACCATGGAGCTGCATTCCTGGGAGGTGACAGGTTCCGGAAAGCTGAATCTTCTGATCGCACAGCCGGACGACGGGATTCATATGTTCGTCAAGGGCGTCTATGTATTTCTCATCAGCAAGCCGGACGGCGAACTGCCGGAGATTAACGAAGTCGGTGCCGGAATCATTCTGTATCCGGTGCCGGAAGTACAGGAATAAAAAAGCCGCGGAATCGGGAGAAACCTGATTCCGCGGTTTGTTTCATATGAAATATGATTATTTGACAGCCTCAAACGCCTGTGTCAGGTCAGCGATGATATCATCGACATTTTCCAGACCGACGGAGAGACGGATCATGCCGGCATTGATGCCTGCTGCGACGAGCTGCTCATCGGTGAGCTGACGGTGCGTCTCAGAAGCCGGATGCAGCACGCAGGTACGGATATCCGCAACGTGTACGACATTCGATGCGAGCTTGAGCGAATCCATCCAGTTCATAGCGGTCGTTCTGCCGCCCTTGATGACGAACGAAATGACGCCGCTGCAGCCGTCCTTGAGATAGGTCTTTGCGCGCTCGTGATACGGGTCGTCCTTAAGTCCCGGATAGCTGACGGATTCGACCTCCGGACG
The DNA here is from genome assembly GCA_946188175.1 of uncultured Ruminococcus sp. GTDB lineage: Bacteria > Bacillota > Clostridia > Oscillospirales > Ruminococcaceae > Firm-04. The sequence goes on along the minus strand of CAMHUJ010000005.1, from coordinate 1,492 downwards.
GCTCGTGAGGAACTCTGCGACCTTCTGTGCGTTCTCGCAGTACTGCTTCATGCGGATTGCAAGCGTCTCAAGACCGAGGTTGAGGTAGAAGGCTGCGGTTGCGCTCGGATAGCATCCGAAATCGCGCATCAGCTGCATTCTTGCCTTGATGATATAAGCCATATTGCCGAATTCGCGGACATAGCAGACGCCGTGATAGCTCTCATCCGGCTCGGTGAACTCCGGGAACTTGCCGTTATCCCACGGGAAGGTGCCGCAGTCCACAATGACGCCGCCGCCCTGCACTGCATGACCGTCCATGTACTTTGTGGTGGAGTGAATGACGACATCGGCGCCGAACTCCTTCGGACGGCAGAGGATCGGGGTCGGGAAGGTGTTGTCCACGATCAGCGGCAGACCGTTGTCATGGGCAAAATCTGCAAACTTTTTGATATCGAGCACGGAAAGTGCCGGATTTGCGAGGGTTTCGCCGAAGACGCAGCGGGTATTCGGCTTGATCGCCTTTTGCAGCTCCTCGCGGGAAGCCTCCTGATCGACGAAGATGCACTCGATGCCGAAGCGCTTGAGCGTGACGGCAAAGAGATTGACCGTTCCGCCGTAGATTGTGCCGGTGGAAATGAAGCTGTCGCCCGCGTTGCAGACATTCAGGATCGAGAGCAGGCTTGCAGCCTGTCCGCTGGTGGTGCACATTGCAGCGACACCGCCTTCGAGCGCAGCGATTTTCTTTTCGACTGCATCGACGGTCGGATTTGCGAAACGGGAATAGATCGGTTCGGTCGGCATATCGAAGAGCGCCGCAATATGGGCAGTTGAGTCAAAGGTATAGGTTGTGCTCTGCACGATCGGAACGACGCGCGGGTCGCCGTTGCCGGGGGTATAGCCTGCGTGCAGGCATTGTGTTTCGATTTTCATGGATATGTTCCTCCTGTATGCGCGATGATTTCTGCGGATTGGAGCAGATAGTTATATTATAGGCATTTTTCGGGGGAATGTCAAGAGAAAAATGTGAATTCCGGTATCTTATTGATGTCCCAACTATCTCTTGAAGATATCTGCTTGTCTTTTTGCCGTGATACTGCGTTAGAAATCCTTGCCTTGCGTCAGCAAGGCTGCGGCTTTCTGCCTTGTCTCACGACAAAAATCCTGCGCATCTATTCTTCAAGATTTAATTGGTACATCAATATGAAGCGCTGGGCTGCGGCGAACGAATCGCCGATGAGATCAGAGCCGCCGATCTGCCGCACTGCCTCCCCCATTGCAAGACAGACGCCGTGATCTTCTTGGGAACGGATGATTTCTGCATCGGTGCAGTCGCGCCGGAATGCCTGACAAAGCCCGCTGCGCTCATGCCGTCGGCAGAGGTCGTGACGATCGAAGGCGCAGACCATTTCTTTTCCGGCAAAGCGCATCCGGCGCTGCTCCGGCAGGCACTTGCGTTTTTGCAGGCGCATACAGCATCATAAATCAAAAGGGAAGCCGCAGCATAACGGCT
>CAMHUJ010000004.1 GCA_946188175.1 uncultured Ruminococcus sp. | reverse complement strand
TCCTTGATGATATCGCCGTCTGCGGTCAGCGGCTCCGGATAATACCATACATCGGAATGCTTGAGCAGCTCACCCTTGTAGTCGGTATTGGCCGTGACATCCTCCAGCCCGCCGAGGCGGAAATTCGGCATAACGGAATAATTCAGCTTGCCGTCGCGCTGCAGCTTGACATCAAAGAAATATTCCGTCTGGCGATACGGTGCACGGATATTATTGCGGTCCTTTTCGAGTTCTTTATCCGAATCGTCGGTGAAAAGCTGCTTAGTGGATTTGTTGTCGTTGTAATAGGTGCTCAGCGCCATGGAGCGAGATGCACTGATCTTTGGATTGTTGTTTGGGTAGACATAGAGATAGTCCTTGTAGCGCAGCTCCATATCGCTGCAGAAGAGGCGGTAGTGATAGAGACCCTGATAGCCTGCGGCTTCCTCGCTGCGCTCATCCATAAGGACGAGTGCGCCGTCGCCGTAGCAGTCGGAGATCTGAATTCTGCCGTCCTGGATCAGTTCTTTGCCGAAGGATTCCGCGCCGAGATTGACCATGCCCGGTGTGCCGGGGAATTTGCGGAAGTTTTCCTCATCATTTTTTCGTCTGACTGCAATATTCTGCAGATCATAGAAGCAGCGGAAGGTACCGCCGCGCACCTGCACGTTTGCGGTATTGATCGGGATCGGCTCAACATCCATGCCGGCGTTGAGCTCTGCCTGATTCTGATAGAAGAGGATCAGATTCTTTCCGGTCTCTTCAACACCGAGCTCCTCCTGAAACGGCTTTCCCTTGTTGTCACTGACCCATGTCGTCGCAGACTGCTGGAGTACATCGGTGCGGACAAAGTTAAAGATATTCGCGCCGACATAGCCCTCAAAGAGACCATCATAGATATAGGCGACACCGCCCGTGTTTTTTCGCTTGTCCCATGTTTTCGCAGTACTGGGGGCGATTACGATCTCAACAACGGCATTGCGGGTGTTCGGCGTGGAGCCGTAACCCAGATATGTGCCGCCGTAGGAGACAAAGGAGCCGTTTGTGCCGACCTTGACGACAGTACCCATGATTGTCTCCGTGACGCGGCTTTTTTGGTCAACGCCGCACATTTTGGAAATCTGATCTGCAAGGCTGAATGCGCTATCGACAATATTGCCGATTGCAGATTTATCGGTTGCCTTGTTGATGATATTATTCTGTGCTTCGGCAAGCTGGGTGTTCTTGCCCTTTTTGTCCTTGTCAGATTTTGCAGTACCCTCTGCATTGGACTGATTCGGTTGCTTGCCGCTTTCCTTGCCTTCCTTTGCAGCCTCCTCTTTCTTTTCGCCGACGGTTTGATTGCGTTCCTCCTTGGAATCCGGATCCTGCATTTTTGTCTCCTTATGCAAGTTTCCGGTCTTGCCGTCCTGCTTGACGATATCCGATTGACCCTCGGGGAGGTCTTCGTCATTTGCACCGTCTGCTTCCGGCTGCTGATTGCCGGCAGCGCTGTTCTTCTGCTTGCCGACTTTTTCGAGCACATCGTCATAGTTGCCCGTGGCAAGATTGACGCCGGTTGCATATTCTGCAATATTGACGCCCATTTCGACAGCAGTGCCGATTGCTCCAGGAGAAATTACTCTTGACGCGAGCCTGTTTCCGTCCAGCCTGGAAGGTGCCGCCGTAGATGACCAGATTGCCGTTGTTGACATGGAACATGTCTCTGGTCGTATACATGTCGATATCCCACTTAAAGGGATTGACCATATAGCCGGTGAATTTGAGCGTACCGGTACCTTTGCCGTTGTTCTCGCCGCGCCATGCGGAAGAATCAATGATCGTCAGCGTTGCACCGTTCTCGATCTCAAACGCCCATGCAAAATGTGTTTCCGGGCTGGAGTGATTCTGGTTGCGCTCATCGTTGTTTTCACGGTTGCGGTAATATTTCATACCAAAGGTGTGGCCGTTCAGATCCAGCACCTTATCCGAGGTGATCCGGATCGGCTCCCATTCATCACGCTGATGTTCCTCGTGCGTCGCGTCATCTGCAAGTGCGACATAGGTATCGGAAGATTCCAGCGCATAACGGAGTGTATAGGGCATTATTTTTTTCTGATACCAGTCAGTCATATTTTCATAATATTCGTGATTGCCTTCTTTATCCCAACCTCCACAAAAAGGCCACGCGGGACCGCCTCTAAAGTTTACTGTGTTGCAATACCGGTCTCCCCAGAATGACGACCAATCAGGGTCATTATTACAGCTCCAATCTGTCACATGTCGCCAGGGGAGACGATTGTAGTTTTTGTAGATCGCGTCCAGCGTTTCCTTGTCGCCGGAGCCGTCCGGTGTATAGGTTGTCGCCTCTTTGTGGTTCTGTGCTTCGCGCATTTTCTGCAAAATGGTCTCCGCATCCTTCGCGGAAGCCGAAAAGTCGATTGTCAGGTCAGTCGGGTCATTGGAATAATCCGACTGCTGCGGATAGGCTGAAGCAGGCAGATACGCCGGCAGCATGGTCAGGGTCATCACGCCTGCCGAAAGCAGAGAGAGTATGCGTTTTCGGGTGTGTTTCATGTGTTTACCTCGCCTTCTGTGTGTATTTGTGTTTGCGGTACTGTGTAAATCTTATTTCTTTTCGAGCCGGTCGCTGTCGCTGACCACCACCCCCAGTCTTGACGCCTGCGCGACCAGCGCAGTCCGTGAATGGATGCCTGTTTTCAGCATCAGGGCTTCCATGTGGTCCTTGATCGTGTTCGGACTGAAGTGCATCTCCTCGGCAATCTCGCGGTTGGAGAGTCCGTCAATCAGAAACCGCAGCATTGTCCGCTCCTGTTTGGTCAGTTCGGTCGCCGGAATCTCCCCGAGCATCACAGCCGGTGCCTCCTCCGGATAGACCGATTCGCCTGCCATTGTCCGCTCCATGACCTCCAGCAGGGAAAGCTCCGAGCTCGTCTTGAACCAGAAGCTCTCGATGCCGGCAGACTGTGCCTTTTCCAGCCAGTCGGCGTCCGCCATGGAAGTCGAAACAATGATCCTGATCTGCGGATGTTCCTTTTTGATCTCTGCCGCCGCCGTTAGCCCGTCAACGCCCTTTTCCATCATCACATCCATGATGATGAGATCCGGGATCTCGCTGTCCTGACACCATTTCAGCGCATCTTTGGCGAACGGCATCGCCGCGATGATCTGAAATTCCTTCGACGGCTTGATGAGCAGCTCCATAAATCCGCGGGAGATCAGCTCATCATCCACAATAATAACCTTATACGGTGCGCTCACATCCGCATCACCTGCCGCAGTTTCATTGCATTCAGCTCCTTTCGGTAATATAGTTACAGATTATAACACTATGTTATCATGTTAACATAATTCATATATAAAATCAACCCCCAACTGGGTGTTTATAATAAAGAAGCGTTCCGGCAAAAAACTGACCGGAACGCCTCTTGTTTATTGAATTGGAATGCAAACCGTCAGCACAAACTCCGGTTCGCTCTGAATGGATACAGTTCCGCCTGCCGCCTCTGCGATTTTCCGGAGATACAGCAATCCGCCGGTCTCATTGACAGGCTGCTCCGGTGCCTTGCCGTTATTGCGGAATACCGCCTTGAGCCGGCTGCCGGTCTCCGTGAGCGTGACATACACACAGTCTCCGCCTGCGTGCCGCACAGTATTGGCTGCACATTGTTCGACCGCCTGCGCAAGAATGTCACGGGCAGATTCCTGCTCCGGCAGCTTTCCTTCAATCTCCACCGTCACACGAATACGCTGTGCCATTTTCAGGGCTTTGTCCAGAGCATCAGCTTCCTCTCCCTGATTTTCCGCTTCCTGAAGCAGAAAATAGTTGTTGTATTCCAGCAGACGGATCAGCTCCGCTTCATTTATGCCGTTCGGATGATCCAGATAATACTTGCCGGAAAGCAGAACGCTGCCCATCTGATTATGAACGGCTGTACGCGCCTTGATCACTTCTCTTGCCGCAATCAGACTTTTCTCGTAGGCAGCCACTGCTTTCATATGAAACTGTACATCTTTCAGGTGCTTGTTCCTTGCGGAAAGTTCATCTGTGATATTGCAGACCTCTGTCATTTCCTCTGCAAAAATCTGTGTATACTGCTTCTCCTGCCCGTTCTCCTGTACGTTCATTGTTTTTTTCGTAAACAGCCATGCTCTGCCGTCCTGCATCCGCAGCAGGTAGCCTTGATCCTGCGCTGTTCCCTGTTCCTCAACCTGTTTCCAGAATACAAGCGAATCGAACAAATGCTTATTTGTCAGGCTTTGCGAAAGCTCGTTGATGATGAGATTGGAGAGCATCACCGTCCCCTGTTCATCACTGATACAGACACCAACAGGCAGCCAGTCCAGCGTTTCCTTGACTGCATCCTGCGTCAGATGCGTTTCGGCATATCGGGTATGTTGTCTGATCTGCGAAAGTACCATCAGCGCTTCAAAAATATCCCATGCCGCAAAAATTACCCACGGGAGAGCAAAAATCCGGTCCGGCAGACTGCCCGGCACAAGCTCCTCTCCAGGATCCAGAATTTTATAGGCATTTGCAGCAATCAGCATCAGCCCGACGACAAGAAAGCTGATGATAAAGAACAGAGCTTTAAGAAACAGGCTTTGTTTTTCGTCCCTTTTGTACAGGGAAAGCAGCAGAACCCCAAATTGCACGATTATAAGAATCAGCGCGGATGTATAAATCATCATCCCGGATACAGACGGGAATACTTCAATCATCGGCTTCATTTTGCATCACCGCCGATCTGCACGCGGATCACCGTCTGACCGTCCTCGCAGACACAGGATACAGGCAGCGGCAGCTCCGGAAGCATCAGCGGTGCTTCCGTATCCGCCATGACTGTGAGTTCTTCATCAGTCAGGCGCAGCCACAGTTCTTCTGTTTTTCCGATCAGTACTTCCGCAGCTTCCTCAAAGCACTCATAAACTGCCATAGCATTCCGGCAGGTAAAATCTCTGGAAGCTGTGATGCGTGCCGCGGTATGAATGCCGCAGTAATCCATATAATGGAAGGATTCTTTCAGCGCAGCGGTCAGCTCCACTGCCGTGATTGCGCCCTGATCCGCTTCCAGCATGACGAAATTCGCCTGCCGCTTGACAAATGCCGTCATAAACAGCACCCTTGCCATATCCTGACGGAAAGAAGGCGTGTCCGGCTGAATCGTATCAAGGAGTGCTGCAATGCGCTTCTGTGCGGGATAGATTTCCTGCGCAGCCTTATCATAAAGGCGGCTCCGCTCCTCGATCGCGGCCTTTTCCTGAATCAGCTCCTGCTCGCGGGCAAGCAGCTCATTTTCATTGGAAAGGATATCATTGGCGTCCTCCAGTTCCTCATTCAGTCGATGCTGCGTGCTTTCATCGGAAGCGAAAAAAGCATACCCGGCCTGCAATCCCATTCCGGAAAGCCGTGTGTCCGGCTCAGGATAAATATGACCGCCCACCGCCTGCTGCATCTGTGCCTTGTCTGCCGGAATCGTCACCGCTGTCTGATAGACCGGCACAAACGCTTTATTCGTGATGTTGACCGGCAATTCAAGCTGTGAAAAGAATGCATCATAATTGATATTATGTGGCAGCAGTCTGTTCCGGATACAATATTCCTGCACACCAATCATGCAGAAAATGAGAATCTCTGTCATCTGAAACGGCTCAGGCAGATCAGCAGCAACCATGATTTTATTGATTGAAGTCAGCAGCGGGATCAGCAACAGGCACAAAAAAGGGCGAATCGCTTTTTTCCAGTCCTTCATTTTGCGTGAGATGCCGATCAGATGAACGATACTCGCCGCAATCATACTGCCTGCCCAGATATATGCTGCGTAAAACAAAACGCCGTGTGTGTATGTACCGCTTTTTCCGATAAAAATCTCCGTGTCCGGATTCGGCTTGAAAGCAAGATGATGCAGATCGTTTGTCAGGATGCCGATCACAAGTACAATTCCGAGAATCAGCGGATAGCGTTTGATTCGGCTGTGCTGTTCGGGACGATCTCCGAAATAAAAGCTGCTCATCAGAAAAAGCGTCGGTACAAGAATCACCGGCACATAATAGAGATACCAGCAATGGCGCTTGATCAGCGGTGACCACTGCACAATGCGATGACTGAGTGTCCGCACCAGAAGAAAAAACTCCATCAGGATTCCCGATGCGATCATATAGGTCCTAGCCGGAGATGGCAGCAGTCTTCGCCGGACAGACTGCACAAAGTGCAGAATCAGACCGGAGTAAATCATCAGATCAATGCAGAACAGCCATGTGCTGATAATATAATTGTCTTGATAGGCTACAACATTATCCATAACATGGAAGATACCGCCGAGAAACAGAAACGCCAGATACAGCAGTGCACCTTTTGCCTGCCTGTCGATTTTGACGTGCATCCGTTCTGCCTCCTTTCATGCAGATTGTCATCTGCAATGCGTTATTCTTTATAGTATACCATATTCCGCTTTCGATTGCAATAAAAAAACAGAGCAGCGTAAAAATAAAGCGCTGCTCTTTCACTTATGATTCAATTGTTAATCCTGTACTGTTTTTGTCGTAATGCACAAGTTCGAAAAAAACTCGTTTTTCATGTGCACATTTGCACACGCGCAGAATGATCCGCAATCAAACCGATCGCTGCAAAAACATCGAAATTACACTAGTTTTGCATTGCTTTGAGGGTATGGTATACACATTCCGTGTGCACTGCATTTGATCAGAATACGTGTGCACTTCCGTGTGCAATCGGCTTGAAAACGGCTTCAAAATACGGAAAATCGTTTCCGAATACGGAAAATCCTTTCATTCGGGAACAAAAGAAAATGCCCTAGATGCGAGAATCTCACGCATTTAGGACATTTCACGAAAATGGAGACAAGGGGACTCGAACCCTTGACCTCACGGATGTGAACCGTGCGCTCTAACCAGCTGAGCTATGCCTCCGTCGGACTACCCGACTATTATACCACATCCCGCCGGATTTGTCAAGCCCCCAAACTGCAAAAAGCACGGCAACAGCATTTACTATAAAAGCAAACGCTGCTGCCGTGTCTCTGCAGTTTATACAGCGGGAAGTGTCGGTGCAGCGTCGTCTGCCTTCGGCTCCTTCGGCTTTGCCAGCACCCAGCCGAATGCCGTACCGCAGATGCCGCCGACGATATGCGCCATTTGCGAGATACCGTCATTCGGATGAAGCACCGCATTGATAATCTGACCGCTCAGATACAGAATCGCAACCAGAATCAGCGTGATCGGGATGCTGCCCTTCTTATAGTTTGCAAAGGAGCTGAGCAGAATCAGCATAAAGACAATGCCGCTCGCGCCGAGCAGTGCGCCCTTGAAGATCACAATCTGCAAGAGACCTGTGACAACCGACGTAATGGCGATCATTTCCAGCAAAAGCCGGGAGCCGTATTTTTCCTCCATGATCGGTCCGAGCAGCAGAATATACATGAAATTCCCCAGGAAATGCGAATAATCCGCATGACCGAGCACATGCGTAAACATCCGCACATAGGTCATCGGATTGGTCCAGCCTGAGGCATAGACGGAGAAAATATGCAGGTTTGTCCAGCCGCGTGTGATAAAGTTCAGCAGAAGTGCGATCGCCGAGATGAGCGTCATCGTCAGGATCACAGGCGAATTGTACTGAAATTTTGCGAAAATCTTTTTCATGTCAGGTTCCTCCGTTTTTGTTGATTTATGTAATAGCAGAACGGCTGCGCAGATGACGCACGCAGCATCATCTGTGCAGCAAATTCTGATATTATATGAGTTTTGCGATCTTTTTCAGGATCAGCACAACATCCTCGCTGTCCGGCATACCGCTGCCGTTCATATCGGCATTCAGCTTGCCCTGTGCAGAAATATCCGCCGTTTTGTCCTCGGCAGTAAAGCGTGCCAGCAGCACGGCATCCGAAACATCGACGATTTTATCAAGATTGACATCGCCTGCGAGCGTCACCTTGCCGGTCTGTCCGGAGACAGTCGTCGTCGTACCGGATACGGTTGTCGTCGTTGTACCCGAAGCGGACGTCGTGGTGGTTGCAGAGGTTGCCTTTGTGCTTTCGGTGGTTTTGACCTCGCCGCTGCCCTTGAAAAGATCCTTCGGCAGTTCATCGAGCGTCAGGCAGAAATCGCTGTTATAGAGCTTCTTGACCTCATCCTTGTCCTGATAGTTTTCGCCAGTGACAAAGCGAGCATCGCCGGAATCGTACCACGGGCAGAAGTAGAGCCAGTTTGCATGCTCGACCTGCATATTGTTCATGCTCGGGATCGAGTCATTTTCCGCCATAGCGACCATTTTTTTGCCGCCCACATAGCCGACGAGCTTATAGAAGATACCGGTTTCCGCATCGAGATTCGGACCGGATGTCTTGCCGTCGTGACGGTTATAAACAGTATTATACTTATCAAACGCGACAATGTCAACCCTGTCGTCGCCGGAATACCAGAGTGCGGAATCATCCGACCATGCATAGAGGTTCTGCTCCCAGATCAGATTATGCAGCCCGTACTCATTTTCGAGCGTATCCTGAAGGAATGCCCAGATCTCCTTATAGACCTCTGCGCCCTCCTTCGCCCACCAGAACCAGGCGCCCTTGCCGTCCTTGCCGCCGTTGCCCTCTGCCTCATGGAACGGGCGGAAGATCACCGGAACGCCCGCCTCCTGCAATTTCAGGAGCTCCGCCGCGAGATACTTCATGCAGAGCTGGAAGTATTCATATTCGGTCGTACCCTTCTTCATGCAGTTTGCGGTGACGAAATCGGTATTCTGCGTATAGGTCGTCATGGCGAAATCGAGCGGCTCGCCGAGCGTATAGCTTGCAAGCGTCGTCGGGACATTGACATGCCACGAAGCCGTGCAGATGCCGCCCTTCTTATTTGTCCATTCGATCATGCGGTCCGCGACGCCGTCATCCCAGCGGTAGCAGGGGCAGTAGCTGCCGAAGTCGAAGCCCTGAATCGCCGGATATTTGCCGGTCATCTCATAGATCAGATTGACGTCATTGTCATAGTTATTATAGGTATAATTGCGGTTCTGCGAGCTGTAGGTATAGACCTGACCGTCCTCGCCGGTGCAGTGCCAGTAAAATGCATTGCCCTGCTCATCGGTATCCTTGCTCTCCCGGTCGATGACATAGGTCTTGCCGTCCTGATCGACGCAGGTATCCTTTGCGGCATCATAGCGGATCGTGGTCTGCACCTGATTGCCGCCGCCGTAGATCTGCTGCTGACCGGAAAGAATATTCTTGCCGTAAACGCTGTGCAGATAGGACATCAGCGCCTTGGTCTCCGGCGTTGCCTTGGCATCGCAGGGGACGGCAGCCGCCTTGCTCATGTCGGGAAATTCCGCCTCGGAAACGACCACATAGTCGATTGCCATATAGCCGTATTTTGCAACAAAGGAGAGTGTATTCTCGCCCTTGTTGAGCCGGACCATACCGAAATCGAAGTCTGTCCATTTGTCGGTATAGGGCACGGTCGTATGATACTCGCTGCCGTTGACCTCAATGGTCTGATAGCGCCCCTCCTGATTGAGCACCTGCGCGCCGTGTACGGTGATCGCATACATGCCGTCCGCGGGCACATTGACCGTAAAGCTGAGCGCGGCATTTGTCAGATAGGCAAAGCCCTCGCCGCTGTAATCCGGAATCTTCGTCTCATAGATCGAAGTCCAGAGTTCGGCGCCCTCGAGCTTTTCACCCTCGATTTTCAGCGGAAATGCAGTATCCGCCGCAGTAACAGGCAGCGCAGCAAAGACGCCGCACGCGATGACAGCCGCAGAAATGCCAGCCGTCAGCCGGTGTGTGAGTGTTTTCATAGTAACTTTTCTCTCCTCAAAATAAACAGTTGATTTGCCTTTTCTTTTTATGCCGCAGTGATTCTGTCTGCTGCGGCTTCTGTCCTGATTATATCACAAATGCACAAAAATTTCAAGTGCTTTATGGAAATTCGATGTCATGCGCAAAGGGAAAGCTCCCGCCAAACCGTTAAACTGTGGAACCTGTCTATCAGCCGCTATACAGGCAGTAGAAAGCAGAAAAGATATAAAAGAACGGAGAAAAAGGCGGGGAATAGACCGAATCCGGCATGCACAATCCGATTCCTTCACGGCATCACAGCCGGATTTCATTGCAATTTATGCAGGCATGCCTGCTTGACAAATCCATGCAGCGAATGCTATAATATACCTGTCAAACTGATTCTAACCGCAGGAGGTGTCACACCATGCTTGAACTGGAATGTCTGACCGCAGAATCCGCCGAAACCGCTTTCCAAAGCTGTGTGCCGGACTGTCCCTGTCAGCCCGATCAGCGCGAAAGCGAATGCTTCCCCTATTTCTCCGGCACCGAATCCGACGGGGACGCATAAGCGATGTACCGCCTTGCGCCGCATATTTTTCTTGTCGAAGGTGCCGCCGGCGCCTGTCTCTATGACCTGACGCACCGGAAGCTCTGGCATGCATCCTTAGATACGGCTGCACTGCTCCGCCGCATTTGCAGCGGCGATCCGGATGTGCTTTCTCCGGATGAATCGGATATGCTCCGGCAGCTCTGTGCGGCCGGTCTGCTGACGGAAACGCAGTCCCCTGCCCCGATGCCCGATCTCACTGCACTGCGGCAGGAACCGCATATCCGGCAGGCGTGGATCGAGCTCTGCACCGACTGCAATCTCCGCTGCCGCCATTGCTACAACGAATCGACCGGCAGCGGCATCCGCATGACAGCCGGTGATTTTCAGCTTGTCTGTCAGCGCCTGCGGGAAGCAGATATCCGCGAAATCCAGCTGATCGGCGGCGAACCGTTCCGGCATCCCGATCTGCTGCATATGCTCGAAGCGGCTGCAAAGCAGTTCCGCCGCATTGAGATATTCACAAACGGCACACTGCTCCATGAAACATGGTGCCGCATCCTCAAAGCGCTGCATATCCGGCTGGCTGTCTCGGTCTATTCCGATCAGCCGGAGCTTCACGATGCCGTGACCGGTGTCCGCGGCTCTCATGCAGCCGTACAGCGCGCGCTTGATCTGCTCCGCGCATATGATATTCCGTTCCGCACGGCGGCGATTGCGATGCAGGGCAATCCTGCCGAATATGCGGATGTCGTGCGGCTTGCAGGCAGAGGCAGTCTGCATCTGCTGACACCGGAGCTGCTCCGGCGCAAGCTCATCACGAAGGAAACCTTCCGCCGCAGCCTGAATCCGGACAAGGTACGGGCTGCCGTCAGCGGAAATCCCTGCTTTGCGCGCAAAATCTATATCGCTGCCGATCTGACGGTCTATCCCTGCGTCATGGAGCGCAGAATGCAGCACGGCAGCCTGAAAACAGCGCCGATTCCGCAGCTGCTCCGGCAGGATATCCTGCATTGGAACCGCGACAGCATTCCGGAATGCCGCATCTGCGAATACCGCTATGCCTGCGCACCCTGTCTGCCGGATTCGGTCTCGGATGATCCGGCGGCAAAGCCATATTTCTGCACCTATGATGCCGCGAACGGTATCTGGAATGATCCGGCAGCACAGATCGCTGCCATTCTCGGAGGGAATCCATGAAAAAGTACGTATCTGTTCTGTTTGCCGGTATGCTGACCGCATGTGTCTGCACCGGCGCATTCTCTGCCTCTGCCGCGGATTCCGCAGCGAGCAGCACGGCTGTCATCTCCGCCGCGGAGGTCTGGGCGAAGCCGAATGAAACCGTCACTGTTGATATCACCGTGCAGCATAATCCCGGGATTGCAGCACTGAGCATACGAATCGACTATGATACCAAAAAGCTCACGCTGCTGGATGCAAAAAACAAGGCGGACTGGAAAAGTGCGGAATTCATCTCCGGCGGCGATAAAAACGCCGTGCCGTATCTGCTCAACTGGGACAGCGACGGCACTGCCGATTTCAAGCAGGACTGTGTTCTTGCGCAGCTGCAATTTGCCGTGAATGCGGATGCATCCGGCGATGCGATCATCGGCGTGACATTTGATCAGGGCGCAACATTCCGCGCAGATTTCAGCGATGCCGCATTTGAAACGCAGAACGGCATCATCCATATCGGCGAGAAGCCTGCGGATGAACCGCTCCGCGGCGACGTAGACAGCAGCGGCGCTGTCGATGTCACCGATGCGCAGCTTGCCCTCAGCGCCTATGCAGAGCTCATGGCAAGCAATCCGAGCGGTCTGAGCGAAACGGCATTCCGCGCGGCGGATGTGGACCGCGACGGCGAACTGAGCGCATCCGATGCGCAGTACATTCTGCAATATTATGCGCAGAATACGGTCGCCATGACCCCGACCGGCTGGGATGAGATCATCCTCTGATACAAAAAACCGGAGACGCGCAGTCTCCGGTTTTTTCTGTTATTGCGGCATCGGCAGGATACCGACCGAGCTGATGCTGCTGCCGTCCTTTGTAATCACAGCAGTCTGCGGCGTCGGATTGTTCTGAATATCCGCGCTGATCTCTGCGGCGATATGATAGACACCGCCCTCGCAGTAAACACCGAGGATGTAGTCGCAGGTGTCTTTTGCGCTGTCCACCAGCAGCTCTGCACCGGAGCCGTTATAATTGCAGAGGATTATGTTCAGATCGGGGTTCGCCGCGCCCAGTACCTTTGTCGTACCGCGCACCAGAACATTGCGAAAATACGGCACCGCGCCGGCATCCTTCTGCGGCTTGAGATAGTTCTCATCCGCAGCATTCAGTACCATGTGATACCAGACGGCATCCTGACCGAACCAGAGCTGTCCGTCCTCTCCGACAAACCAGCTGTCATCCAGCGTGACGCCTGCTTCCTTTGCAAGATCAATCGCTGCTGTGCTGCCGTCCTGCGCCGTAATATGCAGCACGGTTCCGTAATCCGAGACACCGTAAATCCGGTCACCCGTCACCGATGCCTCTTTCCAGTACGGATAGATTTCCTGCCGTGAGACATCCGCATCCGGCAGAACCGTCACGATATCCGTCTTGATATCCACCAGATACGCAAGGAAACGATCTTCATCATCGGCTGCCGTCTGCCCGTTGAGCATCACAAAGAGCTTGTCATCATCCATCATCCGCAGCCTGCAAAAGTCAACCGTATTCGGATTCCACTCTGCCATTGCTTCAAGCGGCATCATCAGATAGTGCTCCGTACCGTTATTGTCCAGGCGGTAAAGCGCGCCGCCGTCCTGCGTATAGAAGCTGCTGCCGTCCGTCATCAGTCTCCGGTTTCCTGCACTGTCCGCAAAGAACCGGTTCTGCGCCTCCTGCGGCAGCGCCTCCCAGACAGTTTGCGCCGGATCATTCTGCTTCGGTGCACGCCGACCGTAACCCAGATCATAATACCAGAGATCGTCCTCTGCAAACAGAAGCTCATCCGTGCCGCTGACATAGGGATGCACCGTGCCGCTGCCGCCGAGGAAATTGACGCCCGCAGGCTGCTTGCCGGAAAGCCGCTCCTGCGAAGCATCCGGCAGTCTTGCAAAGTGATACTGCTGTTTTGTCTCATCATAATAGAAGAAATAGAACTCCGCACGGTCAAAATCCTGCGGCGAATCAAGATTTCCGTAAAGCAGAACATAGAAGAATTCTTTTCCGGCATCATCCAGCCAGAATTCACGGTCCGACATGTCATCCCGGTTCAGATATGCCTCCGCGTCATAGCCTGCATGAAGCTTGCAGAGGTCTTCGGTCATCTGCCGGCCGGTCAGCACACCGCCGTTTGTAATGCTCTGAAACGCCTGCTCATAGGTCATGCGCGGCGAATCCGGATCACGGCGAATCCATTGACCGCCGTCCGGAAGATGTGCACCGATTGCTTTTTCGTCAAGCTTGGATTCCGATGCCTTGGCAAAGGGCAGCATCCGGTAGCAGTCGATCTTGTCGGAATCGAGATTTTCAGCCGGGATATAATACTGCGGGAATTGCTCCGGCGAGCAGTATCCGGATTCCAGTTCGCCGTAAAGGCCGCTGTAGGAATCCTGCCGGTTCGGGTCGCCGATGATTGCAGGATCGCTCTGTTCCTGCGGCTGCGGTGCGCAGTTTTCGCCGAGACAGAACCATTCGCCGGTTTCCAGATTGATCTGGACCAGCTTCTCGCCGTTGATGCCCTCCTCCGGAAGCGTAAAGAACAGATAATCGCCGGTATCGCCGAATATCATATCCGGACGCTCCATGCGGTCGGGAATCTGATCGCCGTAAAGCTCCGAAACCGGCACTTCAAACACAGTCTGATCTCCGTCAAACGCATCATATGCATGGCGCATGACCTTGAATGTCAGACCGGCATCGGTCTGCTTCTGCATCACGCCGTAGAAATACCGGTCGCCGAAATAGCTGTAGCAGGGATAATCGGTTTCCGGCGAATTTTGTGCCATATCATAATCGCCGCGATAGTTCATGGAAGGCTCAGAGTCACCGAGCTGCATCGTATAGAACTCTGTAAAGGTGCGGGTCTCACCGTTTTCATTATTAGCCTTTGTGAGATGCTCAAACCAGAGCGTATCATTGTGAACCGCGAACCCGGTGATTTCTACCGGATTGAAGTCCTTGACGCGG
>CAMHUJ010000003.1 GCA_946188175.1 uncultured Ruminococcus sp. | reverse complement strand
TTCATGCCGACCACGCCGCAGAACGATGCAGGCTGACGGATCGAGCCGCCGGTATCGGAGCCGATTGCAAATGCGCATTCATTCGCCGCGACCGCCGCCGCAGAGCCGCCGGAGGAGCCGCCCGGCACATAGTCCGTTGCAGCCGGATTGCGCGTCACCTGCAAGGCGGAATTCTCCGAGGAGCTGCCCATTGCAAATTCATCCATATTGGTCTTGCCGAGCATGACCGCACCGGCTTTTTTCAGCTGCTCCGTGACGCATGCATCATAGACCGGCAGCCAGTTTTCGAGCATCTTCGAGGCACAGGTCGTGCGGATGCCCTTCGTGCAGATATTATCCTTCATCGCAAAGGGGATGCCGGTCAGCGGACCTGCGGTGCCGTCGGAAAGCATCTTGTCTGCGATCTCCGCCTGACGGTATGCTTCCTCCTCCGCTACGGTCAGATATGCGCCGACCGTACCGTCCGTCGCTTTGATCGCATCGAGTGCATCGGCGGCGAGTTCCTTTGCAGTGACCTCTTTGTTTTTCAGCAGCGCAGAAAGCGCCGCGATATCCATTTCGCTGTATTTCATTTCTGCGCTCCTTTCAGCCGATGACCTTCGGCAGCGTAATCAGACCGTCCTCGGATTCCGTACCGGAAAGCAGCAGGTCACGGTCCAGACGCGGCGAAAAGGGTTCATCCTCGCGCAGCACGTTCGTCAGCGGCGCGATGTGCGCAGTCGGCTCAACGCCATCGGTATCGAGCGCGGAAAGCTGCTGAAAGAAGGTCAGCATCTCGGAAATGCTGCCGGAGAGTGCTTCTGTTTCATCCTCCGGAATGTCCAGTCTGGAAAGCCATTTGAGCGTTTCCAGCGTTTTTGCATCTAACTGCATAATCGTTCTCCTTCAAATTGGTATCGTGATTGCGAATCGCCTTTATTATAGCATATTCTTCCGGAAAATGCAACAGTCTGCGAGTGGGAAAGGAGGAAGTGCGATGAAAGCTTGAAGAGAGGAGTGAGAAGTGAGGAGTTGAGGTATCGCCTTCGGCGATGATTTGAAATAAGGAGGAAGGAAGAAAGTAACGAAGGCTGAATAAAGACAAGATAACTTCCGGCGGGCTTTACAGGCACTGCCTGCCGACGGGCTTTAGATCAATGGATGCAGGCACTGCCTGCCGACGGGCTTCAGATCAATACCGCCGGACGTTGTCCGGTGACATTTGTCACAGTTTTTATGACAGGTGACATCTACCAAATCCGCCGGAAATCCGTATAATGAAAGCATAGAACGAAACCGCAGAACAAAACCGGAAAGGAAGTGCTCCTTATGAAAAGCAAAAACAGTTGCGCGCCGTATGCATTCCGCGCCGTGCAGCCGGATACATACCGTCTCCGCACCGAACCAAGCGATCATACCGCAATGAAAAATAAAAACATCGTGCAAAGCATGCACCACGCCTTTGAGGGCATGCAGGCTGCATGGAGAGAGGAACGCAATTTCCGCGAATATGCCGCGATCTATGCAATATTCTTCGTCCTGAATCTGCTGCTCGGCGCATCCGTGACAGAGTTCCTGATCGGCTTTGCACTCGTCTGCGGCGTCTTTTCGGCAGAGTATCTCAATACCGCGCTCGAACGCCTGATCGACACGCGGTTCCCCGAAATCTGCGAGGACAATAAATTCATCAAGGATACCGCAGCAGCAGGCGTATTCATCGTCTCAATCGCATTTTTCCTCTCGCAGGGACTCATCCTGCTGCCGAAGCTCTGGGAGGCGATCTCATGCGTATTCTGATTATGTATGCAACGCTGATGCCTGTCATGATTGCGGGCGCGGCGAATATGCTCTTTACGAAAACGCGGCTCTACCGCGAAACCTGTGCCCCGATCGACGGCGGAAAATGCTGCGCCGACGGCAAACGCATCTTCGGCGACAACAAAACATGGGCAGGCTTCTTCGGCATGATCGCCGCAAACTGCATCGCGCAGATTCTCTGGGGACTGCTCTCGCAGCATTCGGAAGCGCTCGGCAATGCAAATGAGCTCTACCACTTCTGCGGCAATACGCTGCTGTTCAATGCGGCAGCCGGCGCACTGTTCGGGCTTGTATACGTCCTTTTTGAGCTGCCGAACAGCTTTCTGAAACGCCGTCTGGACATCCGGCCCGGAAAGACCGCGAACGGCTGCAAGGGTGCGCTGTTCTTTGTGATCGACCAGATTGATTCCCTGCTCGGCGTCGTGCTGCTGCTTGTACTGTTTGCAGGCATTACGCCCGCGCAGTATGTGCAGTATCTTCTGCTCGGCGCGGTGACGCATATTGCACTGAACGCAGTGCTGTATACGCTGAAAATCCGCAGAAACCTGTAATCCGTGAAAGAGGTGTTTATCATGCTGAAACGCTTGCATATCTACTTCAAAGAGATGTATCCGATCATTCCGCGGCTGCTGCTCGGCGGCATCATCTTCTTTGAAATCTACTTCATTATTCTGCTCAATAACGGTGTCACACACTTCCATATCACCGCTGCGGAATTCATCGGCGGATTTACGGTATTCAGCTTTCTCTGCTGGCTGCGCATCGCCGACGATTTCAAGGATTATGAGCTCGACTGCCGCCTGTTCAAAGAGCGTCCGCTGCCCTCGGGCAGAGTAAAGAAAAAGGATCTCGGTATTTTCATCGGTGTGCTGATTGCCGTGACCGTTCTGCTCAATCTCATCTTCATGAACAATGTCCCGTTTTTCTTCTTCCTCTATATCTACGGCACGCTGATGTCGATGTGGTTCTTCCAGAAGAAAAAAATTCAGAAAAGCCTGCCGCTCGCGCTCGTTACGCACAATCCCGTGCAGATGATTCTGAATATCTACATCATCTCGTTTACCGTCATCAAATACGGACTGAACGCAATCACGCTGACAACAATCCTTGCCGCATTCACGCTCTATTTTCCGGCGCTGATCTGGGAGATTTCGCGCAAGATCAAGGCGCCCGAGGATGAGACCGAATACGTCACCTATTCCAAGCTCTTCGGCTACCGCAGGGCGACACGGTTCGTCCTGATTCTCACGATTGCCGATATCATCACGAACTTCGTGCTGGTCTGGCATCTCAGCAAGCTGTCGGTTCTGGCACTGCTGATCAACGTCATCTGGATGACATGGAAATTCGTGCAGTATATGCGCGACCCGCATCAGTTCAGGCTCGTCGAAAAGGTCGAGCGCTATACCTACATTCAGGAGAGCATCATGCTCCTGACGGTCGCGGGATATTTAGCATTTGCGAGGTGAGCAGAATGATTATCACAACCGGAAATTTCGGCGCATTCCATATCGGCGCAAAGGCGGAGCGCCTTTTCCGGATGCAGCAGCACGGTCTCAATGTTCCGGAACTGTTCTGCATATCCGGAGACACAAAGGATGCTGAAATCACAGCATATATCAATCAGCATTTCGGCGCAGATGCGGTATTTTCCGTTCGCTCATCCGCATCCGCCGAGGACAGCGCCGCATTCTCCTTTGCCGGTCAGCTCGATACCTTCCTGTTCGTACCGGCAGCACAGGTTCCGGAGAAAACAAAGCAGTGCCGCGCCTCCGCCGATTCCGAAAGCATCCGCGCATATCTTCGCATCAGCGGCATCCGGCGCGAGGAATGCAGCGTGAATGTCATTGTGCAGATTATGGTCGATGCAGACTGCTCCGGCGTCATGTTCACGGCAAATCCGCAGGGCATTCTCAATGAAACCGTCATCACGGTCGGCAGCGGCACCGGCGATCATGTTGTCGAGGACAAGGTTCCGGTCACGACCTATTACTGCAACCGCTCCGACAACAATTACTATGCAGAGGTCAGCGAGGGCGCACCGAAGCTCAGCAATGCACAGCTTTCGGAGCTGCTGCAAATTGCAGATCGGATCCGGAATATCTTTGGCTGCGAATGCGATATTGAATATGCGGTCAAGGACGGCGAAATCTTTATTTTGCAGGCAAGACCGATCACGACACTGCATGCAGACGGGCATATCATCCTCGACAGCAGCAATATCTCGGAGAGCTATCCCGATATTTCGAGTCCCATGACGATCAGCTTTGTAAAAGACGTCTACCACACGGTTTTCAGCAGCTGCGTCCGCAGGATCACCTGCAATGACGGCACGGCAGAGCGGCTCGACGATGTGCTCTCAAACATGACCGATGCGGCAAACGGCAGAATCTACTACCGCATCAGCAGCTGGTACGATGTCATCACCATGCTGCCGTTCAGCAAAAAGATCATCCCCGTCTGGCAGGAAATGCTCGGCGTTTCAGATCAAACCGTGACGCAGTCGGCAGATGCACCGGGGCGCATGACAAAGCTCCGAGTGCTGCATTCATTCATCCGGCTGATTCTCTCAAATGAGCGGAAAATGAAGCAGCTGAACCGCAGATTCGATCAGCTGTATCCGCGGTTCCGCGCGCGCATCCGGCAGACGGACGATCCGGCGGAGCTGTTCAGCATCTACGCAGAACTCAAGGATACGCTGGCAGGCTGCTGGGACCTGACGCTCGTCAACGATATGTATGCATTTATATTCACCGGTCTGCTGAAATCCGCGCTCAAAAAGAGCGGATGTGAAAATCCGGAAAACACGGCAAATCAGATCATCTGCGGCTCCGATGCGATCGAAAGCATGCAGCCGGTCAGAATGCTTGGCGATATCCGCAATGCGCTCCGTGATGAGCAGCTGAATGAAGCATTCTTCGGCATCAAATCCGCAGAGGAAATGGAACAGTTCATGCAGCGCCCGTCCCGTTCCGCGGCGCTGATCGCGGAATATATCGACCGCTACGGCGACCGCTGCGCCTGCGAACTGAAACTCGAATCCGAAACCTACCGCACAAATCCGCTGCTGCTGATCGGCACGCTCGCTGCATGTGCCGATGCACCGGCTGCGCAGAAAAAAGCACAGCCGCCGAAGCTGCACGGGCTTGCAAAAATCTATGCAAAGAAAGCGTATCACGGCATTCTGCTGCGCGAAAAATCGAGAATGTCACGCGGCAAAATCTTCGGTCTGATCCGGGAGATCGTCTTAAAATGCGGCAGCGATTTTGCAGAGCGCGGTCTCATTGAACAGCAGCGCGATATCTTCTGCCTGACATTTGCAGAGCTCGGGCAGGCGGTGAACGGCTCCGTTTCCGGACTGCGTGAATGCATCGCGGAACGGCAGCGGCAGTGGGATGCATTTGCAGCAATTCCGCCGTATACACGCATCGTATTTGACAGCAAGGTCTTTGACAAGCATCCCGCAAACTGCGTCGCAGAAACGATTTGCAGCGAGAGCGCGCTGATCTACGGCACGCCCTGCTCCTCGGGTATTGTCGAGGGTGAGATCACGCATATCTCCGGTCTCACCGCCGATACGGACGCATCCGGCAAGATCATTCTCGCCGATATCACAGACCCCGGCTGGGTATTTGTGATCTCGCAGGCGGCAGGCATCATCTCCAAGCGCGGCTCGCTGCTTTCGCATACGGCGATCATCTCGCGCGAGCTGAAAAAACCGGCGGTCGTCGGCGTCGGGAATGCATGCAATCATTTTCATGACGGCGACTATGTCCGCCTGAACGGCATCGACGGCAGCATTCAGCTGCTCCGCAGAAAAGTCAGTTAATGAAGGAGAATCTCATGGAATACAAGGCTGTTATGTTCACGCCGCAGGACAAAAAACATGTCCGCAGCTTCCTGCGGTTTCCGGCATCGCTCTACCTGAAAAACGAGCTGATGCAGGATGCAAAAACGGAAGCGGAAATCCTCAGCGGGCAGCATATCCTCAGCCGTTATTTTTCCGTATATCCGTTTCTCTGCTTCGATGCCGCGCAGCAGGTCGCCGCGCGCTGCATCCTGACTGTTTATCCCGACCGTGACTGCGCCTACATCGGCTTCTTTGAATGCATCAACGATCCCGATGCGGCACGGTGCATCTTCCGCGCGGCAGAGGCGCAGGCACAGGCGCTCGGCTGCAAATCCGTGACAGGTCCGGTCGATGCATCCTTCTGGATTCGCTACCGGCTCAAGACCGGCGGCTTCGATCAGGCGCCCTATACCGGCGAGCCCTATAATCTGCCGTATTACGAAGCCTTCTTCCGCGAAAACGGCTACGGCGTCAGCGGCGAATATCTCTCGAACCGCTACCGCACCGTACCGCAGAGCTTCCTCACGGAAAAGAACGTCCGCAGATTGCAGTATTTCAAGGATCACGGCTATGAGATCCGCAGCCTTGAACGGGATTCATTTGACGCATTCCTGCATGAGATTTATCATATGATCATGTCGCTTTACAGCGATTTTCAGACATTCTCGCCGATCACCGAAGCCGAATTCTGCAAGCTCTATGCGGGCATGAAATATGCAGCAGAGTATGACATGGTCAAGGTCGCGTATCAGAACGGCAAAGCGGTCGGATTCTTCGTCACGCTGCCGAATTACGGCAATGCAGCCTGCGGCAGAATGACGCCCGCAAAGCTGCTGCAATTCTGCAAAACAAAGCATCATCCCCGCGATTATATCCTGCTTTATCTCGGCGCAGAGCCGGAGCATTTAGGGCTCGGCAAGGCGCTCTCGGAATGCATCCTCAGAGAGCTATGCGACAGGCAGGCAGTCTCCGTCGGGGCGCTGATCCGCAGAGGAAAAGTCACCGGCGGCTATTTCAGCCAGCTTGTGCAGACACAGTATACCTACGCGCTCTATGAAAAAGCAATCGCATAAAAAAGACGCCGCCTGTTTTGAAATCAGGCGGCGTCAGCTTGATGAAAAAGGTATCGCTGTGCAATGATCATAATTGGGCTCCGCCCAAACCCGCCAAAGGGATCCCTTTGGAATCCCAAAATATAAAATAGGAAAATACAGCGTATTTATAAAACACCGGAGTCCCCATTACAGATACATCGCAGATAACGCTTTATCAACAGGCGGCGTTTATTTTTCCAGCGCGCGGAGCACCGCTTCCTTCCATTTGTGATACGGATGCTCGCGGAGCGGCAGATTGCATTTTGTGCGCCCGTAGAGCACGGTCGAGGGATGCGTAAAATCGCGGAAGCCCCATTCTCCGTGATAGGCGCCCATGCCCGAATGCCCCGTTCCGCCGAACGGCGTCCCCTTTACCATGAGATGCAGGCAGACCTCGTTGACGCATCCGCCGCCGTACTGCTGCGACTGCATCACATGCTCCGCCCATTTCAGATCGCGCGTGAACAGATAGAGCGCGAGCCCGTGCTCCCGTTCCGCAACGGTTTTCAGCAGCGCATTGATCTTCGCATCCGGATACGGCACAACCGGCAGCAGCGGCGAGAACAGCTCATGCTGCACGACCGGTTCATGGATGCGGCAGGGATAAATGATCGTCGGCGCATATTTCAGCGTCTGCGGATTCCCCTTTCCGCCGTAAATAATGCGGCTGCGGTACTGCTCCGCTTCATCTGCACATTTCCGGTAAGCCTGCGCCGAGATCAGATGCGGATATTCCGGATTATGCACCGGATCGGTTCCGATCTGCTTGGTGAACGCCTTTTTCAGCGCTTCCAGAAACTGCGGTGCGATCTCCTCGGCAACGGCAACCTGATTGATATTGATGCAGATCTGACCGCTGTTGCAGAGCTTGAAGAATGCGATTTTTCTCGCAGCATCGCGGATATCCGCATCCTTCCGGATGATGCACCAGTTTCCGGTCTCGCCGCCGAGCTCGAGCGCGACGGGCGTCAGATTCTTTGCTGCCGCCTGCATCACATGCGTTCCGACGCGCGGCGAACCGGTATAGAAAATCTTATCGAAGCGCTCCGCAAGGCAGAGGTCGGCGATCTCATGTCCGCCGTCGATCAGCGCGACATATTTCTGCGGATACAGCTCCGCGAGCATCTTCTGCATGACCGCCGTACAGCGCGGCGTTTTGGAGCTCGCCTTGATAACCGCGGTATTTCCGGCAGCCAGCGCCGCCGTCAGGACGCCGAGCGTCAGCAGGACGGGAAAATTAAACGGGCTGATAATCAGCGTGACGCCGTATGGCATTTTGTAGACCTTTGTCCGCGTGCTCGGAAAACACTGGATACCGCTGAAATGCGTCTCCGGCTTTGCCCATTTGCGGACGCCTCTGATATTCTCGCTGATCTCCGTGAGGGTCACGCCGATATCGAGCAGATAGGCTTCCGCCGCACTTCTGCCGAGATCAGCCTGCAAAGCGGCTGACAGTCTGCCGCTGTATTCGATGACCTTCTGCTTCAGCCGCTGAAGCTGGTGAATCCGGAACGCCACAGGCAGCGTTCTGCCGCTCCGGAAAAACGCGCGCTGCTGTTCGACAGTCTCATGAATCCGGTCTGCATTCCACATTGCGGCTCCTCCTTTTTGTATAATATAAACGCTCGCAGTATCCTTTTGCAATATTATACCACACCCCGCAGGAAAATACAAGCCGGAAACCGGAATCATGCTTTCCGGCGGCAGATTTCCCGGCTTCAATATGTTATTTTTTCAAAATTTCTTGAAACTATTGACATTTCTGCGTCATAATGCTATAATATAATTGAGCAATTTGGCTAACTGGGTTCAACTATTCAGCCGATATATGGCAATTTTTATATTGAGGTGATGCGATATGGTATTCTTTGTGATACGATGCATTGATTAACGAACCGCATCGTAACTGAACCTTGAAAAATGAATATTCCCTGAGGCACATACTTTTTTCATACAGAGAAAGAGAAATGATACTGAAACAACACATTGCAAAATCATTTAACATCCGGTTGAAATCATATTTTATAAATAGAGGAGAATGTACCATGAAAAAAGATGAGAAAGAACAAAGCCGGAATCAAAATGCAATTATCGAAGGCTTCAATCCCAATGTGTACCGCAGCCTTTCCCTGCTTTTTATTGTCCTGACCATTATCAACCTCGCTGCGATTGTCTACGCCTTTGCCAGAACCGGCTACGGCCTCTGGCATGCCGAGGCGCTGAGCTGCATTGCAAAGATCGACGGCAGCTTTGATGACATCAATCAGAGTATTCTGAAAATCCAGCTGCATCCCGAAGATTCGCAGAATGTCTCAAGCTGCGTTGACAATATCCTGACCTATCATCAGGAGATCGTCGAAACCACGCAGAAGTTCCGCGGCATCAAACTGAGCAACGTAGACCCCGCACTGCCCGTGAAATTTGAGAACACCATGAAGAAGGCGGACCGCTATTACGATGCCATTGCAAGCAATCTGAACAACGTGAAAATCGGCATCGCGGAAACCTCCGTGCTGCATAATTTCGAGATTGAAAATCTGCGCGAGGATGCAACGACCGCCCTGCACAGACTGTTCACGGAGTCGGATGCGGCAACGTATCAGTTCTTCTGCCGCGTCGGTCAGCGCTTCCTGCTCGTGATCCTTTTCCTTCTGCTGACCATGTCCGCCGGTCTGTATGCGATTTCGAGAATCAAAAAGCACGATCTGGCATTTGCGCTGGAATTGCAGTCCAGCAAGCAGAAAACGGCGAATATCCGCCAGAAGGCAGTCGAGATTGCATATACAAATGTTGTTACGAATCTGAAAAACCGGTATGCAATGCTCGAGGAGCTGGACGAGCGCATGAAGAACGAGGATATCTCGCTGGTGCTGTATGATTTCAATAACTTCAAGAGCATCAACGAGCAGTTCGGGCGCGACTATGCGGATGACTTTGTCGCTTACATGTCCAAGAAGCTGATCAAGACATTCGGCGATCAGGTCGAGATATTCAGCACCGAAACCGATGAATTCTGTGTCGTATTCGACAAGGAAATGCCCAAGAGCAAAACCGTCGGCATGGCGCAGAAGATCATGTCGCTGCTCTCACAGCCCGTGCAGGTCCGGAGCGCAGCGATTCAGCTGACCGTTGCAGGCTGCCTCTGCTACTACCCGGTCAATGCCTATAAATCGGCGTCCAAGCTGTTTGTCGCAGTCGATCAGAGCATCCGCCGGACGAAAAGGCTCTGCGCAGAACAGGGCGTCAGCCTTCTGGCTCCGCTCGGATAAGCGAAAAAGCATATGCCCGTGATACAAAAACAAAGCCCCGAGGCGTTTCAAAGCGCTTCGGGGCTTTGCTGCGATCCAAGTGCGGTTCTATGGATTTGCCCGTTTTTACTCTTTTTCGCAATATAATACTAGTGATATTGCACAATTTCCAAACAATAATACTATGGATTCATACGAAAATACGTTTTATGGCAAATTTTGACAAAATTCATGTTGACATTCGGTTGATTTTGTGTTACTATGTTCGTGGTGGCGTTAAAACATCGCTGCAAAAACATTGTAAAGGAGTTTTGAAAATGAAAAGGCAAAGCGTCAAGAAGGCATCCGCAGCCGTTACCGCGCTGATAACGGCAATGACATCATCATGTGCGTTCTCCGCCATGATCAGTGTGAAAGCAGCAGGTAACACCGCCTTCCCCTATACAATGTTTGCCGGATCAGATGCAGCCGGCGCGCTGACCGTCAATGCAAAGCATCTCTGCATGAACGGAAGCGTCGCCGCAAACGGTACAATCGTGACCGGCAGAAAAGCGAATATCAACGGCACGAAGAAAGAGCATGCGGCAATGGATATGCCGTTTGTCAGCGGAAAGATCGGCAGCCGCTATTTCGGCAAGGCAAAAGCGGTCGATACGCTGAATATTTCCAATCACAATGTCAACCTCAATACGACATATGATGTCGCCGGAGAAGCCTGCTTCAAGGGCAATGTCAATATGAACGCATCCGTCCGCGCAGATTCCGATATCAGCATCAGCGGCAATGTCAGCAACTTCAACAATGCCGTGCTCTATTCGGAATTCGGCGACATCAGCATTGACTGCAACAATGTCAGCATGACGGGTCTGATCTATGCGCCGCTCGGCAATGTCACCATTACGGCGAACAACATCAACCTGAACAATACCGTCATTATCGCGGATACGATCACGCTGAACGCAAACAATGTCAATGCAAACTACGGACGATCATACGCCGATACGGTCGGCTCTGAATATGAAACCAAGGCTTCCTATATTGCGAAGTTCAACAGCTACATGATGGACGTCGAAGCCGACAACATCCTGAAAATGATCTCGGAGTATTACAACGTCAAGCCGCTGGATGCGGGCGAATTTGCAAACATCAGCATGACGGCGCCGCTGGCACCGGGCTTCATGGTCACGCTGGACTTTGAGGTACAGCAGTACGAAGTAGAGGGGTATGGTAATCTTTCGATCATGAAGACGGACGGCATGCAGCAGATGAGCACGATCGTCCTGTCACCGTTCAACAAGGACCTGCCGCTGATCTCCACGGACTACATGTTCAACGGCGAGGGCAGAATCTCCTACATCGAGTTCTACGGCCTCGGCATCAACGGCGACGAGAACATTCCGGCATTTGACGCGCTCAGACCGCTGCAAACGAAATATGCACGGTTTGCCGATCAGCCGCCGACACCGGGCTGGTTCGATGAGGTCCGCACGATGGGTCTGTTCAAGGCAACGACCTATAAGGACGACGAAGCGATCAGCCAGATGCTCTACGACAGCTTCCGGATCACGCTCGATGCGTCCAAGACATCGCCTGATCTCAATGCGGCACAGCGCATCGCAA
Source organism: uncultured Ruminococcus sp. (assembly GCA_946188175.1). GTDB lineage: Bacteria > Bacillota > Clostridia > Oscillospirales > Ruminococcaceae > Firm-04. Next base: position 6,334 of record CAMHUJ010000003.1, on the reverse strand, counting down.
GATACTATAAGACGCAGGATTATGTCGATCATCTGATCAGCAATCCGGGCGTATCGACCGCAATCTTCAATATGTGCCTCGGTGCAGAGCGCACAAGCCAGTTCTTCAACAATGTATTCTTCGGCACAGGTCTCTGGAAGCCGGAGCAGACACTGGATTACGGCAAGCAGGTGCTCCGTGATCTGCCGGGCGTTTCCAATGCACGCCAGCTCGGCGGCTATATCAACAAGGAAGGCAAGACGATCAAGCAGAATGTCCTGCTCCGCACCGCAAATCTTTCCCATATTCAGGACAGAGGCATTCAGGCACTCCAGAATAAGTACAAGGTTTCGGATATCATAGATTTCCGCTATGACCGTGAGCTGAATCCGAATACGATTGACAAGGAAATCCCGGGTGCTGTGCACCACAATCTGCCGATGTCGCCCAGCAAGGCATATGCAGAGTCGGTCTTCTCGCAGAATGCAGACCTCTACGCAAGAATGCTGGAGCTCCAGCGCAATGCAGGCAAGCCGGGCGGAAGCCTTGCACTTGCAATCTTCCAGTGTGAAGTCGGCGTGATCAACGCAGACAGAAGCTCGCTGTATTTTGAATCCGATGAAGCTGCGGAATATTACCGTCAGGCATTTGAGATTTTCCTCAATAAGCCGGAGGATGCAGCAGTCCTGTTCCACTGCGCAGGCGGCAAGGACAGAACCGGTATCGTTTCGGCGCTGCTGCTCAGTGCACTGGATTTCGACAGAGATGTCATCATGCAGGATTATCTGATGTCCAACATTGCCAATGCCGATAAGATCGCCGAGACGACCGCAGCGGCAGAAGCATATACCGATGATCCGGAGCTGCGCTATAACATCATCTATTCCGCAGCGGTATATCCGGAGTTTATGGAGCGCAATCTTGACGACTTTACCGCACAGTACGGCTCCGTCAAGGGCTTCCTCCGCGAGAAGGTCGGTCTGACCGATGCAGATTTCCAGACGCTGAAAGCGCTCTATCTGGAATGATTTTTACACAGGAATAAGTCTCTTGCTCATAACGGAGACCGCCGTCTGCGATTTGCAGGCGGCGGTCTTCGTATGCAGCGAAATTACAAAAACGCCGCTGAAATCAATGAAGCAGATTTCAGCGGCGTTTGGATTCATTATGCCTTGAAAATAAAACGGATGAAATTATACATCATCGGCGTGACGGTCTTGCTGTCATGTCCGCCGCCCGGCACCGAAAGGAAGATATTTTCCGTTCCGTGCTCATCAAAGAGCTGATGATACTGGTCGGGGAAGGTGCCGACCATATTGTCGCTCGTACCGCCCGCGATCAGCAGCAGATACGGCGAATACGGCGGATCAATGCGAATCTCCTCCTTCGTCATGACACCCGGATGATCCATGAACTGATCCTTCGTCTTGAAGATGCCCGGCGCCGGTGCGCCTGCTCCGATATAACCGATCTTGTCGCAGCACTTCATGCCGATATAAAGCGACTCTCTGCCGCCCATGGAAAAGCCTGCGATTGCAGTATTCTCACGCCCCGTCTTGACCGGATAATGCGATTCGATATAGGGCATCAAGCTGCCCGGCAGATCCTCGACAAAGAGATCATATCCGTACACATCCGCCTGACCGTTTCCGGTCTGCTTCGGATGCGCAGGGTCGGAATACTGATCGGTGAACACAATGATCATCGGGACAGCATCGCCGCTCTTGATCAGGCTGGTTGCAATCTCACGGACGCCCATGCCGTTGACCATTGCAGATTCGTCGCCGCCGTAGCCGTGGTTGACATAGAAAACCGGATACTGCTCGTTCGGATCGTATCCGGGCGGCAGCCAGACATTCGCGCCCTTGTCGCGGTTCGCCGTCGTGGAATGATAGGTGATGTGCTCGAGCTTGCCCTCTGCCTTGCCCATTGCGGAGGAAGGTACATTCGGCGTGATCTGATCGCGGATTTTCGCCATATAATCCGTATCATGCTCGGGCTCGGGCGGCGGATTCAGAATCATATCCTTGAGCTTGGAAAGGTCCTTCGCCGTCAGGGCGCCGTCGCCGTCCAGATCGGCGGTATCCTCATAGACATCGCTGTCCTTCGTCAGCAGATAATCGCAGAGGACGATTGCGTCAGCCGCTTCGACCTTGCCGTTATGGTCTGCATCTCCCTGCTTGTATTTTCCGGGCTGTGAGGGTGCACGGCCGGTCCGGATCACGACAGCCTCATCGAGATAAAAATCGCAGGTTGCGTTTTCCGTTTCGATATAGAGCACCGGATCGCTGCCGTCGCCGACGGTGTAATCCTCGGCGGAGAGCTTGAGCCATTCGCCGGATGCTGCATCGCCCTCGGCAAAGGTATCATAGACCGCGCCGTTGCCGCTGCCGTACTGCATCGTCAGCTTGAAGCGGACGGATTCGCCGGATTTCTGCATGACCTGCGCCGTTACGCTGCATTTTGTTCCGGCAGGACAGATGCTGCCGACAGCGTAGGAGATGCCGTTCCATGCATCGCTGCGGTTCGAGACCAGCGCGGATGCAGAACCCTCTGCCGCAGCATCCGAAGAAACTGCGACGCTTGCACCGCCGCGCGCCTGCCAGCCGGAGAGCCCGTCCTCAAAGCCGCTGTGCAGCAGCTCGGTTTCCGCGGCTGACACGGGAACGATGCAGTTCGCTGCCAGCAGAAATGCTGCCAGACATGTCAGTTTGCGTTTCATATGATTCCTCCTGTTTCCATGTTGTTCGGACATTTTCTCTGCGGAATGCGCGCACATTTATGATTCAGGGATATTCACGCATTTCCGTGAAAAGCGGATCGGTTCAGCGCTGTTTGCAGACGATTTGTCTGCGCGTTTTCCATTCGTTCTCTGATTCTTTTTCGCCGTACAATCAGCATACAGGATGCGATTAAATTCAGTATAGCATACTTTCCGCGCAGCGTCAAGCATCTGATACATCCGGACAGAAACTAAGCAGAATATGACAGTTGATTTTGCAAGTATTGAAACACCATTCTGTATGCACAGCAATTCCTGACTAATTAGATCATTTACCGCAACTGCTGCCTTGTGCATCCGGACAGAATTATAGTATAATCTGAACAGGGAGTGTGCCGGCTCCCGAATCTCTCATCATGAAAAGGAGCATACTATTGATGTACCAATTAAATCTTGAAGAATAGATGCGCAGGATTTTTGTCGTGAGACAAGGCAGAAAGCCGCCGCCTTGCTGACGCAAGGCAAGGATTTCTAACGCAGTATCACGGCAAAAAGACAAGCAGATATCTTCAAGAGATAGTTGGGACATCAATATGAAATTCAAGGTTATGGGCGTCACCGCCGGACGAAAAGACAACAACTGCGAAATTCTGCTGAAGGAAGCACTGCTCGTATGTCAGGAGAAGGGTGCAGAGATCACGATGATCAATCTCAAGGATTATGATCTGCTCGACTGCACCGGATGTACCTCCTGCACCATGGGTATGTCCATGGGCAAGCACACCGGATGTGCGCTCGATGACAAAGATGACAAGAAAAAGATCATGGAGGTGCTGCTCGATCAGGATACCGTCATTTTCTCGGCACCGACCTATGCGCTGATGCCCTCCTCGCTTTTCCTGAAATTCATGCACCGCAATCTGGCATATGAGACTGCATTCCTGACCAAGATCGGCGCCATCCAGCCGCGTGACCGCATCGGCGCACTGATTGCCGTCGGCGGTTCGACGCGTTCGTGGCAGTCTATGGCACTGGAATGTATGCAGGCAACGACCTTCTCCAGCAGCTTCAAGATCATTGATATGTACATGGCAACTATGGTTCCGGCACCGGCACAGGTTCTGCTGCACGAGGAAAAGCTCGCGCGTGCAAGAGAGAGCGGCGCGAATATCATGAAGTCGCTGAATACACCGCCTGCCGAGCGCAAGTGGCTGGGTGAGCCGGATGCCGGCTGGTGCCCGAACTGCCACAGCAACTGTCTCTGCCTCGGCGAGCCGCAGTGGAGAGGCCTGCAATATCCGATTGAGTGTGCAGTCTGCGGTGCAGGCGGCGACCTCGTCAAGACCGACGACGGCAAGTGGAAGTTTGTCATTGCGGCAAACGGCCTTGCGCGCGACAGAACCTCCGAGGAAGGACGCGGCGTACACTGCGATGAGATCGCGGATACGCAGGGTGGTTTCTTCATGGATCCGCAGAAGCGTGTTGCCGTTGCTGAAAAGCTCGAAAAATACAAGGCAATCAAGTTCCCCGCGATCTGACCAATCGCTGCAATCTGTTTTTTTCTCTGTTTATATTCTCACGGAAAAGCCGTAATAGAGCGATGCTCTTTTACGGTTTTTTCCTTTCGCCGGACATACACCTTGTTTTTTTCAGTGTACTATGCTATAATGATTTCAACTTCCGATCTACAAACATGAGGTGCACAAATCATGAAACATATTCGTATCACCGCAGCCCTGTTATTGATCCTCGGCAGCCTTTGCATACAAAGCTGTACTGCAAAGGCATCGCAGCCGGAGCCGCCGCAGTCCTCTGCCGCAGAACAAACAACCGCCCCGCCGCAGCAGGCGGCAGAATCCGCAGCCTTTGAAGCAAACGGAATCCGCTTTTCTGCGGCAGGCGGATTCTATGATGCACCGTTTTTGCTGACGCTCTCCGCAGACAGCAGCGCGGCGATCTACTATACGCTCGACGGCAGCATCCCGACTGCGGACAGCACGCGCTATACCGAACCGATTCCGGTTTCCGACCGTTCCGCAGAGCCGAACCGCATCAGCATGCACGGCGATATGGTGCCGGAGAATGCCGAAATGCCTGCGCCGCTGCCGGAGGCGCAGGTTGACAAGGCGACCGTCCTGCGTGTGATCGCCGTCGATGAAAACGGTGTGCAGAGTCCGGTCATATCCAATACCTATTTTGTCGGATTCAAAGAGAAAGCTGAATATTATCAAACGCTGAAAGTCATTTCCGTCATGGCGGATGAGGACGATCTCTTTGATTCTGAACGCGGTATTTTTGTCCGCGGAAAAACCTATGAAGACTGGAAAAACAGCGCGGATTACGACCCCGAAACGCCGGATTACCGCACCCCCGGAAACTATACGCAGAAGGGAAAGGAATGGGAGCGTCAGGCGGCAGTACAGATTTTTGAAAACGGTCAGGCGGCGGCTTCACTCGAGGGCGGCATCCGCGTACACGGCGGCGCAACGCGCTCCTATCCGCAGAAAAGCATCAACGTCTATGCGCGCAGGGAATACGGCGCCGCAAAGCTCGAATACGATCTTTTCTCCGGCGCGGTCAGCTCCGAAGCGACCGGAAAGCCGATCACGGAATTTCACGCCTTCCTGCTGCGCAACGGCGGAAACGATGCGATGTATACCCGCATCCGTGACAACCTGAATCAGTCGCTCTGCGCAGACCGCAGCTTCCTGACACAGTGCATGGAGCCCTGCATTGTCTTCCTCAACGGCGAATACTGGGGACAGTATGACATCACCGAGCGTGTGGATGCACCCATGATCAAGGCGCATTACGGCATCCCGAAAAAGCAGGTCTGCATCATCAAAAAGGAGGCGCTTGATGAAGGCTCCGAAGATACCTTCACCGAATGGCAGGCGCTCCGGCAGTGGATTCAGGAGACCGATTTCTCCGATGACGCAGCCTATGAATCGCTTTGCAGCCGCATTGATATGCAGAGCTTTTCGGATTATATCAGCAGCGAAATCTATATCAACAATGCAAACTGGGACAGAAGCAATATGGCGATGTGGAAGGCGGAGGTCACAGACGAAAGCAATCCGTATGCGGACGGCAAATGGCGGTTTATCATGTTTGATACGGATTTCAGCACCGGCATTTACGGCACCGCGCTTCCGACCGATGATTCCTTTGCAAAGCTGCTTGAGAGCGACTGCTTCCTTTCCGATCTGTTCCGCGGTGCGCTGGAAAACGAAGCCTTCCGGCAGTCTTTTGCAGAGACCTTCCGCACGATTGCCGGAGAGAATTTTGACGCGGCGCATGTGAATGCGGAAATCGACGCGCTCGCAGACCGTTACCGCGCACCGGCAAATGATACCTTCAATCGCTTCTGGGGCGGGCTCGGTCTGGATTTTGACGGTGAGCTGCAGACGGTTCGCCGTTTTTATCAGAAGCGCGGTGAAGCGATCCTCGGTTATCTGGAAAAGTATACCGCATCCGCGCCGCCGGAAAAGGAAAAAACTACCGGCAGCACTTGACATCTGCGGGAGACTGTGATATAATCAAAATATAAAGATAAAAGCGATCTCCGATTACTTGCAGGGGTACATACCGTTTGGAACATGCTGCGGTCATGCTGTGCAAGTACGGATTTCG
>CAMHUJ010000002.1 GCA_946188175.1 uncultured Ruminococcus sp. | reverse complement strand
CTCCTGACTTTGTTCCGAACGCCACTGTGCAATGTTTTTGTGATGTCCGCTGAGTAAGACCGGCGGCACGCCCTCGCCCTCCCAGATTTCCGGTCTGGTATACTGGGGGTATTCCAGCAAACCGTTGAGATGGGACTCGTCTTCATAGGCATCCGGCGCGGGCAGAACATGCTCACACATCCGCGCGACGGCATCCGTCAGGATGAGAGCCGGCAGCTCACCGCCCGTCACAACATAGTCACCGATCGAGATTTCCTCATCGACGATCCGGTCAATGACGCGCTGATCGATGCCTTCATAATGCCCGCAGAGCAGAAACAGCCGCGGCAGCTCCGCCAGCTCGCGCACACGCTGCTGCGTCAGGACGCTGCCCTTCGGCGAAAGATAAATCGTATGCATCGGCAGCTCCGACTGCGCTTTGACCGCCTGCCAGCAGTCATAGACCGGCTGCGCCTGCATCACCATGCCCATGCCGCCGCCGAACGGCGAATCATCGACACGGTTATGCTTATCCTTCGTATAGGCGCGAATCTGGTGGCAGTTGACCGTAATTGCGCCCTTTGCGCGCGCTCTGCCGATGATGCTCTCGGAAAGCACTGCCTCGCACATCTCCGGAAACAGCGTTGCAATCTCAATCTGCATCGTCAAACAATCCCTTCAGCGGACGAATCGTGATCGTATCCGCATCAAAATCCACATTCAGCACGACATCCGGAATCACCGGCACAAGCAGCATTTTTCCCTCCGGCGATTCGACCTCATAGACATCGTTCGCACCGGTTTGCAGGACATCATGCAGCTTGCCGTACTCTTTTCCGTTATCGGCATCGACGACGCGCATCCCCTGCAAATCCTGAATGAAATAGGTATCGTCGTCAAGCTCGACATCCTCACGGTTCATATAGAGCACCGTATTGCGCAGCGCATTCGCAGCCTCCGGCGTATCGACACCGGCAAACTTCATCAGCACCATATTCTTCTGTACGGCAGCGCGCTCGATCTCCATGGGGATATGCTCCCTGCCGCGGTACAGCGTTTCAAATTCGCTGAGGAACTCGGCACTGTCGCACCACGGCATCACCTTGACCATGCCGCCAAGCCCGTGTACATTGACGATCTTGCCGATCTCCAGATATTGTTTTTTCATGGCTTCTCCTTCATCCGTATGCCGCAAAAAGCTGCGCCAAAAATGATGACCAAATCGGCGCAGCCTTGCAGTTATATCATTCGGGTATTGATCTGCCCGCCAAAGACGGACACCGAACCGACCGTTTTGCGTTTCTCACATCGCTGTCAGATCGGCTGCCGGTCCTGCCGGCTTATTCCTCTGTTGCAGCGGCGCCTGCCTTGAGCGTGCCGTGCGAAAGCGCTTTCAGATACGCATTGATGAAATCATCGAGATTGCCGTCCATGACCGACTGCACATTGCCGTTTTCGCAGCCAGTTCTGTGATCCTTGACGAGCGTATACGGCATGAACACATAGGAACGGATCTGGCTGCCCCATTCGATCTTGAGCTGATCGCCCTTGATATCGGAGATCTTGTCCAGATGCTCGCGCTCCTTGATCTCAACGAGCTTTGCGCGCAGCATCTTCATACAGTAATCCTTATTCTGGAACTGCGAACGCTGCGTCTGGCAGGAGACCACGATGCCGGTCGGGAGGTGCTTTAAGCGGACTGCCGAACTCGTCTTGTTGATATGCTGACCGCCGGCGCCGCTGGAACGGTAAACCTGCATCTCGATATCCTCCGGACGAATCTCGACCTCGACATCATCGGAAAGCTCCGGCATGACCTCGAGCGCCGCAAAGGACGTATGCCGTCTGCCGGAAGAATCAAACGGCGAAACGCGCACCAGACGGTGTACGCCTGCCTCGGATTTCAGGAAGCCGTAGGCGTTTTCTCCCTCGACCATGAACGATGCCGACTTGATGCCGGCTTCATCGCCGTCGAGCCAGTCGAGCAGATCGACCTTGAAGCCGTGGCTCTCGGCATATTTATTGTACATGCGGTAGAGCATCTGCGACCAGTCCTGCGCCTCGGTGCCGCCTGCGCCTGCATGCAGCGTCAGAATCGCATTGGAGTTGTCGTATTCACCGGTCAGCAGCGAACGCAGCTTTTCCGCCTCGAGCTGCTGCTTGAAGGCTTCTGCATCGGCAATGATCTCCTCATTCGAGGATTCGTCGCCCTCCTCCAGAGACATCTCGATCAGCTCAATCGTATCCTCGAGCAGCGATTGCAGCTTCTCAAAGTTTTCGATCTTGCGCTCGAGCGTATTGCATCGCTGGGTGATCTTCTGCGCCTTCTCGTGATCGTCCCAGAAGCCGTCGTATTCCATTTGGATGCGCAGGTCGCCGAGATCGGCTTTTGCACGCTCAATCTGCAAAACCTCGCCGAGCTCCTTGACCTCCGGTCTCGCATTGACAAGTTCATTCTTGATATCTTCCAGTAATATCATATCTGATTTCCTTTCGGTCACTATCTTCAGGCGGACAGCCGCTCTGGCTGCCGCGCAAATTTCCACGTATACTATTTTACAGGATTTTCGGCATTCTGTCAAGTAGGATTCGCGCAATTCAACCGGAACAGCTCTGTGCATTCTGCACAAACGGCTGTTTTGCATCACATATCGCATTGTGATTTCTATAAATAATTAAAGCCTTTCTTTAATTTTCTATTGACATTCTTTAATTTTCGTGCTATACTAATATCATCAGCTGATAGAAACACACAAACCGCTTATTCATTCAGGGAGGTATGAATCATGAAAGATCCCAATGTCGAAGCACTCAACAAGCGCACCCGCACAGACGTCATAATTACCATGATACTCTCCGGCGTGTTCGCAGTCTATGCCGTCATCAAGCTGTTTCAGCACGCGCCCGATGCCGCCTGTTCCGGCATGTTTCTCTTTGTTATTTTCCTGCTGACCGGACTGATTTTCATTGACATCCGCAAACACGGCAAGCCTTTCGCAAAATCTGTCATCAGCAAAATGCGCGCCCTTGCTCTCACCGTCAGCGTCAGCGGCTATCTTTCGCAGTTCGCTGACTGCATCGCGGACGGCATCCGGAATCACGGCGGCGAAGTATTCCCGTTTACGTTCTATCTCGATGACCGTCATTCGGTCTACATGTTCCTGCTCGGCACACTGATCGGCATTCTCTCCGAGATTTTTGTCTACGGTCACGCCTTGCAGAATGACATGGATCAGATCGCGTAAGGAGATGACAAATATGGAAGAAGCAATCAAGACAAGAAAACCGAAACAGCGCCCGAAGCATTTACTTAGCACATTCATTGCATACTTCTTTATCATGCTGCTCGTTTTTCACACCAGAGATTTTCTCACTGCAATCGTCAAAGATCAATACAGCTATGAACTGAAATACCAGAGTGTTGAAACGACAAACGGACAGGAAGCCTGGCAGCTTTTCCGAAACAGTGAATACTTCAATGACGTAAACCCGAATGATTATAATCTGCTCGACAGTAACGGAAATACTGACATAAAGTACTGCGCGATCATTTATGAAACACGCGGGCTGGTATTTTCTGCGATCCTGACGGCGATGATCATTCTTGTGCTCATGATTGCTGCCAACAGCAGGAACTATACGCCGTTCACGCGAAAAAATGCAAAGCGGATCAAAGTGATCGGATATCTGCAATTCTCGCTGGCGATTGTTCCCGGATTGATCGAATGCATCATGAAATCTCTGAAATTTGAATATATCTATCTCCATCCGCGAATCGAATCACTCTATATGCTCGTGATCGGCTTTGTCATTCTGATGATCGGCAAAATATTCGATCAGGGCGTCCGTTTACAGGAAGAAAACGATCTCATCGCGTAAGGGGGCTGACATGGCAATTATCATCAGACTTGACCGCATCATGGCAGACCGCAAAATGTCACTCAATACACTGGCAGAGCGCGTCGGCATGACGAACGTCAATCTCTCGAACCTCAAAACCGGCAAGATGAAGGGCATCAAATTTGAGACCATGAACGCGATCTGCCGCGCACTGGACTGTCAGCCCGCCGATCTCTTTGAGTATACACCGGACGGGGACGAATAATGCAAAACCGCACAGAGCGCGCTGCCCTGTGCGGTATTTTTATCCGAGCGGTGCAAATCCGATGCCGGTGCCGCGGATTTTCTCCGCAAGCGCAGCCTCATTGTCCAGATGCATCAGGTATACATGCACACCCTGCTCTGTCAGACGGATGAGTTCAGGCAGCACATCGTCGATATACATATGCACACCGCTGTCAAACGTCGCAATTTCCGTGTAGAGATATGCGCCGCTGTGCAGATAGGGCTGAAACGGCGCAAGCGATGCCGCATCGCCGGTATAGAGCACATCATTGCCGCCGATGCGCAGCCGGTAGCCGAAGCAGCGCCCTTCCAGCGCCGGCGCATGCTGCACCGGAACCGCCCCGATCAGCCACGCCGCATCCAGCGCATCCGCCGTGATAATCGTATATGCAGCACGATCACAGCCGTCCAGCCGCGCAATCAGATAACGCATATCTTCCGCGACTTCGTCCGACGGCGCAACGACCGTCACATGCGCATCTGCGATATACCGCGACAGATGAATCAGCATCGGAATGCCGCCGACATGGTCGCTGTGCGTATGCGTCACGAGCACGAAAATATGCTTCTGCGGAATGCCCCGTCTGCGCAGGACATGAAACGCCGACATCGGGCAGTCGAGCAGAATCAGGCTGCCGTCCTGTTCAAAATATGCGCAGTTCTGCGTATCGGCAAACGCAGAGCCGCGTCCGAGAAATTGCAGCATGACGCGCCCCTTTCTCAGATCAGCTTCAGATCACGGAGCTGCCGCGCAAGTCTTGCAACCGGCAGTCCGACCACATTGTAATAATCCCCGTGGATTCCGGCTACGAGCAGCGCACCCTGCCCCTGAATACCGTAGGCACCTGCTTTGTCATACGGCTCTGCCGATGCGGCATAGGCGTCGATCTCCGCATTGGAAAGCGGATAGAACTGCACGCCGGTCTCATCGGAAAAGCTCGCGGAATGTCCTTCCCAGAAGATCGCAACGCCCGTCACGACCTTGTGCAGCCTGCCGGAGAGTTCATGCAGCATCCGCTTGCAGTCGGCTTCATCTTCGGGCTTGCCGAGTATTTCATCATCGAGCAGAACGGTCGTATCCGCACCGATCACAACCGCATCCGGATGCAGCTTTGCAACCGCAGCCGCCTTCCGGACGGCAAGCAGCTCCGCCGCAGCATCCGCAGGGATGCCCTCCGGCAGCGTTTCATCGCATTCCGATACGATCACCTCAAACGGGATATTCAGCTTTCCGAGCAGTTCCTTTCTGCGCGGAGAACCCGATGCAAGTATCAGCTTCATGTTTTTCCTCCTTCATTCACTTCAAACATCTGCATGTGCAGGCGCTTGACGCGAGGGACAGAATCAGGTATAATAGATGCAGCAATGTATCACACAAGGAGAATCATGTATGAAAGCATTTCTGAAAAAGCACCTCGGCATCCTCATCATACTGGCAGTCTTTCTGTTGTTTGTGATCGGCTGGCTGCTGATCTGGGGGCGCGTCGGCAAGCAGATGACGCAAGCCGCATACCGCTCCGCCTACGAAACATTCAGCTTCGACGGCGCGCATTATGTACAGTGTGATTTGCAGACCGTTCAGGCATATCTGCCGGATACGGATGCCGTCACAAAGGAACTCTGCGGCGAACAGCTCGGCGAGCTGAACTTTCCCTCCGAGACCGGTACCGTGACCTGTCCGCTCTATGCCTGCAAACCGATGCAGGATGCAGGCAAAAAGAATGCGATTGTTCTGCTGGCACAGCAGGACGACATCAAAGCCTATGAGCTGACCGGCTTCCAGTATCTCGACAAGCAGACCTCGATCTGGGCGGTCTGCGCGTCCTACGGCATCGGCTATCCCGAGGACATCGAATCCGTCACCGTCCGGAATCAGGAAGGCAGTCTGCTCGAAACAATCACCGACAAGCAGGCGCTCTCCGCATTCTTCGACAAGCTTTTAAAGCTCGGCGAGGACATCGGTCAGGAAGGCATCGCGCAGGCTTATTATGACGCATATACGGAAAAATTCGGCAAAACCGATCAGGTCTGGCTCGAGGACGGCACCGTCAAAGCCGAGAACGATACCGTCTATCAGGAAGCAATGGAATACTGGACGCAGGATCTGCGCCTTGTAACGATCACGCTGAAAAACGGCTTACAGCTCCGCGACTGCATCTATGCACCGGTGCCCGGCACATTTTCCGTTTACGGAGATTACAAGATCACGGAGCCGTTTTTCTCATGAGGATGATTTCACGTTTTCGCTGTCGATATCGTGATGTACATTTTCGATTGCTTCCGAGGAGATCGTAACATTGTGCGCGGTCGCCGCGGCAAGCTCCGCATCCTGATGTCCGCGGAAGACAAATTTCAGCAGGATCGGGCAAAGGATCGAGCTGGTGATGATCAGAAAGATCGTTGCAACAAGCGGATCAATGCCGCCCTGCGGTGCAATGAGCACAGAACCCGTCGCATAGACCGCAAGCGCAACCTCACCGCGCGCGATCATACCGAAGCCCACCGCGAGCGATTCATGCTTGTCATATTTGAAGCAGCGCGCCGCAGCACTGCATCCGACAATCTTGCCGATGATGCCGGCAGCGACGAACGATACCACGAACAGCATGCTCGACCAGTGAAACGCGCTGAAATCCGCGCTGATGCCGATATACGCAAAGAACATCGGCGTAAAGAACATATAGCTGCTGACGATGACCTTGCGGTCCACAAACTGGCTGTCGCCGAGGCCGCTCAGCATCAGACCTGCCATATACGCACCGGTAATCGCAGCGATACCGAAGAATTCCTCCGCGGCATAGGCAAAGAAAAAGCACGCCGCAAACGCGAAAATACTCGTTCTGCGCTTATGCGGATAGATTTTGACCATGAGCTGAAATCCGCGGCGCAGCAGATAACCGACAACAATCGTAAACACAAAAAATCCGAGCACGCGCAGCAGCGTCAGTCCGATGCTGCCCTCACCGCCGAGACCGGTGATAATACTCAGCACGACAATGCCGATCACATCGTCGATGATCGCGGCACTCAGCACGGTTGTGCCGATCTTCGTTTTCAGCTTGCCGAGCTCACGGAGCGTCTCGACCGTGATGCCGACGCTCGTCGCGGAGAGAATGCATCCGACAAACAGCGCATTCATGAGCTTTTCGCTGTCATGCGCCGCGGACAGTCCGCCCATGAACAGCAGCGCGACCAGCGTACCGAACAGAATCGGGATAAAGACACCGGTGAGCGCGATGCAAGTCGCCGCCGCCCCGCTGCGCTTCATCTCACGGAAATCCGTTTCCAGTCCGCTCGAAAACAGAATGAAGACGACACCGATCTGCGAAAAGCTCTTCAGGACATCCATTTCGATTTCGGTCGGATGAATGAGTCCGGGGAACGCAGTTCCGCGAAAGAGTGCCGGTCCGATCAGCAAACCGGCGATGATCATGCCAACGACCTGCGGCAGACCGAGCTTTCGTGTCACCATGCCGACAAACTTCGTAGACAGCAAAATGATGCCGCAGTCAAGCAGGATTTGCATGACATTGAAATCCATTTTTCAACTCCTGATTCTCTGATACACGCCAAAAGCAGGACCGTAGCTGTCCTGCTTTTGTTTGTTATATTTGCGAATAAGCTTACTCGTAGAGCGGATATTTTGCGCAGAGTGCACTCACGCCCTCACGGATCTCGTCCGCCTTGGTCTCGAACTGCGTTGCAGTCAGGAACATGAACTCAGCGATCTTCTCCATGTCCTCGGTCACCAGACCGCGGGTGGTAACAGCCGGTGTACCGACGCGGATACCGCTGGTCACCATCGGCTTCTCCGGATCATTCGGGATCGCGTTCTTGTTGACCGTGATATAGACCTCATCGAGACGGTGCTCCATTTCCTTGCCGGTGATGTGAACCGGACGGAGGTCAACGAGCATCAGGTGATTATCCGTGCCGCCGGAAACGAGATCGAAGCCGCGTGCGAGCAGACCCTTTGCCAGAGCCTGTGCATTGTCAACGATCTGCTGTGCATATGCCTTGAACTCCGGCTTGAGCGCCTCGCCGAAGCAGACAGCCTTGCCGGCGATGACGTGCATCAGCGGACCGCCCTGGATGCCCGGGAAAATGGACTTGTTGATCTTCTTTGCGATCTCCTCATCGTTTGTGAGGATCAGACCGCCGCGCGGACCGCGGAGGGTCTTATGGGTCGTCGTGGTGACAACATCGGCAAGACCGACCGGAGACTGGTGCAGACCTGCTGCAACAAGACCGGCGATGTGTGCCATATCGACCATGAGCATTGCACCGTTGTTATGTGCGATCTCAGCGAGCTTCTTGAAGTCGATTGCACGCGGATATGCAGATGCACCCGCGACAATCAGCTTCGGATGATGCTCCTTGGTCAGCTTCTCGACAGCGTCATAATCGAGCACGCCGTCATCGCCGACACCGTAGGAGAGAAAGTTGAAATACTTTCCGGAAAGGTTGACCGGAGAACCGTGGGTCAGGTGACCGCCGTGTGCAAGGCTCATGCCGAGAACGGTATCACCCGGCTGGAGCAGTGCAAAATACACAGCGGTATTTGCCTGTGCACCGGAGTGCGCCTGCACGTTCGCAAACTGTGCGCCAAACAGCTTCTTTGCACGCTCGATTGCGATTTCTTCCACAATATCAACAGCCTCACAGCCGCCGTAATAGCGCTTGCCCGGGTAGCCCTCTGCATACTTGTTGGTCAGGACGGAGCCCATTGCAGCCATAACAGCCGGCGAAACAATATTCTCGCTGGCGATCAGCTCAAGATTGCGTCTCTGACGGGCGAGCTCCTGCTTCATTGCAGCGCCGACATCGGGATCACATTTTTCGACATAGCCGATTGTATCAATCAGGTCATTGAACATAATACTTTCAATCCTTTCCGGTTTATTCGAACATCTATTCTGTTGTCAATAAAAAATCGAACATATTTTCCGAAAAGATGCAAGAGCAAATCAGGATTTTTCCGCTTTTCCCGACAAAAAATTCGCACCGCCTTTGAAGCGGTGCGAATTCAGAGATTCAGTTGAATTACTTGGAAAGATCGGTAACGATCTTTGCAATGTACTTCAGGATCTGAACGGTGTCATCACCGTTGATCTCGCCGTCGTGCGTAACGTCAGCGTTGATCTTGCCCTGTGCAGAAACATCTGCGCCTGCATCCTCAGCAACGAAGCGTGCGAGCAGAACTGCGTCGGAAACGTCTACGCCGCCCTTGCAGTTGACATTGCCCCAGTCAGCATCTTCGGTCTTATTGCCGGAAGTCGGCTTGGTGTCCTCAGAGGACTGCGTCTTATCCGGAACCGTAACGCCGCCTGCGGTGAATGCTGCGGTGTAATCGGTCGTGCCGCTCGTGCTGACAGCGGACAGATAGCTGGAAGCCTTGGTAGAAGAATCCGGATATACGTTACGGTTTGCACCAGCGCCCTCGAGCTTGAGCGTAGAGCCAGCCTTTGCGCCGCTGTCAACCTTACCCTTCAGGGTAACGAATACGCCGTCCTTAGCGACCCAGTACTTGGAATCGGTCAGACCGGTGGACCAGACGATAACGATCTGCTTGCCGTTATCATACCAGTTAAATACGGTGTCACCGAGGTCACCCTCAGCAGCCTTTGCACCGGTATCGCCGATCGAGCCGAGCGAAACGTCGCTGATCTTCAGACCGGAATCATAATTGATCGCAAAATCGATTGAGCTCAGACCGGAAGACGGAACGGAGCTCAGACTGACATCGACAGAAAAGTCTGCACCAGCCTCTGCCTCAGCCGTGCCGATTTTAACAGCAACGCTGTCGGCTGCGGAAGCGGAGATGCCGAGACTCATGACTGTCATTGCCATAGCCATAAGGCCGGAAATGATCTTCGTTTTTTTCATGTTCATACTCCTCCAATGTTTATGTATGCGGTAATACACCTGCGGATGCAGATGTACCGTGAGGTGGATGTCCCCTTCTTCATCCACTTTCACTTTATACCATCTATATCTTAACTGAAACCGGCGAAAAATGCAATGACTTTTTGTATCATGTTTATGACCAATCGCACATTCATTTTTCTGTTTTAGTATTATATTGCCCAAAGTGCACCAGTCACGGCTGATATATGTACAATATTGCGATTTTGATGCTGTAATATTGTGCTTGATCGCACATAAAAAAGAGTGCCTGCCGTAGAAAAACGAACCGGCAGGCAGTCTGAACTTACTTATTGAGCATGCTTGCGATCTCGCCAGCGAAATCGTCAACGCGCTTTTCGATGCCTTCGCCGCAGATGAAGCGGACAAAGCTGTTCACCTTGATCGGTGCGCCGGCCTTCTTGCCGCATGCAGCAACATACTGCTCAATCGACTCGCCCTCGCCCTTGACGAACTCCTGGCAGAGCAGGCAGTTGTCCTTGAAGTAAACGCCGAGCTTGCCTTCTGCGATCTTTGCGAGAACCTGCTCCGGCTTGTTAGCCATCTTCGGATCCTCAGCCATCTGTGCCATAACGATCTGCTTCTCCTGCTCGATGACGCTTGCCGGAACCTCTTCCTTGGTCAGGTAGGTTGCCTTCATTGCATCCGCCTGGAGTGCAACGTCGTTCAGGCATTCCAGAACGTCAGCGGTTGCGCCTGCATCAGTGGAAGCAGCAACGAGAACGCCTTCCTTCTTATTGAAGTGAACGTACTCCTTGACAACGCCCTCGAGGCGTGCGAAGCGGCGGATCTGGAGATTCTCGCGGAACTTGAGGAAGATTTCCTGAAGCGCCTCTTCAACGGTCATATCCTTGCCTGCGAACTTGGTTGCTTTCAGTGCATCGAGGTCAGCCGGATTTGCTTCGAGGACGGTCTGTGCCAGACCCTCGCAGAAGCCGACGAACTCCTCGTTCTGTGCAACGAAGTCGGTCTCGGAGTTGACCTCAACGATTGCGCCGACGGAGTGATCTGCATTGGTCACTGCAATGACAGCGCCCTCAGCTGCGATACGGTCAGCCTTCTTTGCCTGATTGGCAAGACCCTTTTCGCGGAGAATGACGATTGCCTTCTCGACATCGCCGTCAGCCTCGGTCAGAGCCTTCTTGCAGTCCATCAGACCGACGCCGGTGGACTTGCGGAGATCGTTTACGTCTTTTGCGGTAAAATTAGCCATTTCGGTTATCCTCCCCGTAGATTACTCAGCAGCAGCTTCTTCGGCAGCAGTCTCCTCAGCAGCCTGTGCATCCGCACCCTGTCTGCCTTCGATGACTGCATTTGCAATCGTGCCTGCGATCAGCTTGACCGCACGGATTGCGTCGTCGTTGCCCGGGATGACATAGTCCACATCGTCCGGATCGCAGTTCGTATCAACGATTGCGACGATCGGGATGCAGAGCTTCTTTGCTTCTGCGACAGCGATCTTCTCCTTGCGCGGATCGACGATGAAGAGTGCACCCGGCAGTTCCTTCATGCCCTTGATGCCGCCGAGGAACTTCTCGAGCTTCTCGATCTCGAGGGACAGCTTTGCAACTTCCTTCTTCGGGAGCAGAGCGAAGGTGCCGTCTGCCTCCATAGCGTGGAGCTGCTCCAGACGCTTGATGCGCTGCTGAATGGTCTTGTAGTTGGTCATCATACCGCCGAGCCAGCGAGCGTTTACGAAGTAGGAACCGCTGCGCTGTGCTTCCTCGCGGATCGAATCGGCAGCCTGCTTCTTCGTACCGACGAAGAGAACGGACTTGCCCTCTGCGGAGAGATCGCGCACGAAGTTATAAGCCTCTTCGAGCTTGCGAACGGTCTTCTGCAGATCAATGATGTAGATGCCGTTGCGCTCCGTGAAGATGTACGGAGCCATTTTCGGGTTCCAGCGTCTGGTCTGATGACCGAAGTGTACGCCGGCTTCGAGGAGCTGTTTCATAGATACAACGCCCATTTTGGATATCCTCCTGTGATATAAAAAAATTTGGTTTGTGACCTCCGGACCCTGCAAGGCGTCGCCGCGATCAGCGCGGAAAACCCGCTGCCGAAACCGTGCGGCTGCACAGGTCCGTGCGAAGTGCCTTACTATTATACCATATTCTGCGCGGCAATGCAAGAAACCGCGCCGGAACTCCGTGTAGAAATTCCGGCGCGGTATTTTTTATTTTTTAGGATTATTATACAACTCCGTGCATTTATTGCTCCGGAGACTGCTTGCTGCGCGCACGGTTCTCCTTGAACAGTGCAAGCAGCTGCTTCGGCTTCAGCGGCTCACCGCGGTAAAGCACGAGCATTTTGTAGATTGCCGCGGCAATGACAAGGAACAGAATCACCGTGGCAATCAGAATCGCAATCGTGCCGCAGCCGAAGAGCAGCGACACCTTCCGCAGGATCAGTGCGCCCGGCGTCACGAGAATTGCCGTGAACGGGAACAGCTTGAGCCATGCCGCATCCGAAAGAAACTGCATCTCACCGGCATCGACACCGGCTGCCATTTCCGAAGGCGACATAATGCAGAGGAACATGCTCGCCAGCAGAATCATCGTAAAGACAATATTTGTCTTGTTGAGGTCCTCCGCCTTCGAGGCAAGCGCGCCGGAGACTGCCGAGATCGACAGATACAGCAGAAAGCCGAGCGCCAGAATCACAATGCTCATCAGAATACCCGGAACGGACAGCGAGATGAACTCGTCCGAGACCTCGCGGATCACGACGACTGCGGTATTGCTCGTATCCGGAATCATTTTCAGAACGAAGAACGAGCCGCCGACCATGCCGCCGATCAGCGAGAACAGCCAGATCAGCAGCTGTATGACCGCCGCCGCAGCCGTTGCAAAGAGCTTGCCCGTCATCAGCGCGACCGGATGCACCGCCGTCAGGATTGTCTCCATGAGCTTCGTGGTCTTTTCAAGCAGGACGCTGTTCGCCATGCTCTGACCGTAGAGCAGAACCATCATATAAATGAGCATCAGCATCAGATACGGAATCGCAAAGCCGATGATCTGACCGACCATATCGAGGTCCTCGGATTCGGTCTGCGCATCGGCACCGACCGACGCCGTCTCCGAACGGACCGGCATCGAGAGCAGCATTGCGCCCTCCGGCGTCAGATTCGCCTTCTGCATCAGCACCAGCTTGAACTGATCCTCGATCCGGCTGCCGAGCCTGCTCGCCTTGCCGCGCGAAATCTCCGTAATCTGCGGCAGATAGACTGTTGTCATATAGGTACCGTCGGGATCGGTGACGCGCAGAATCACGGCATCGTCTTTGCCAGCGGATTCGCCGATTGCCGCGTCCATGGATGCACAGACGACATATTCCGGATCGTCCTCCTCGGTGCGGAGCACGCTGTAATCCGCCCTGCCCTCGGTCTCATCGACCACAAGCACCGTCCGGATCTCCGTTTCGTCGTCATCCTTCTTCTCCTTCGAGCTGAGCGAGGATACCGCAAACAGCAGCACCGGAATCCCGATCAGCATCAGCAGCGCGATAATCACCGTCGAGGCAAGCCATGTCTTGGAGCAGACCGTCTGTTTCAGCGTAAACCGGAAAACCTTGAACGCACCGGCAAAAGGATTCTTCTTCATATTATACTGCATGAGAATCCTCCTTTCCGGCATTCAGCTTCGCCGATGCACGGTGATCCTTCAGCATCTGCACAAACTGCTTCGGCTTCGGAAAGCCGCCGCGGTAGAGCAGCATGATCTTGTAAACCGTACCGGCAAGGCATATGAGCAGCGCCGCCGTCACCGCCTGAATCGCCAGTGCGAGCAGCAGCACCGGAAAGCCGATCTTGCCGCAGACATAATTCGGGAATGCGCCGAAAATCGAAGTGACCGGGAACAGCGAGAAGAATATATTTGCCGCATCGCTCTCAAACATCGGCACAAAGGTGCATGTCAGATAGCCGATCATCAGGAACAATACGACCACAAGGCTCGCCTGCTGGGTATCCTCGGTCTTTGAGCAGCAAGAGCCGACAATGCCGCTCAGCGATGCGCAGATCGCATAGGTCAGCAGCACGCAGATCACAAACAGCACAACCGTACCGGCGGTCAGATGCAGCGAGGTCGGATCAAAGTGCAGCAGGCTGACCGCAATATCCTTGAAGGTCGTCAGGTCGGTGATCTGCTGCGTAATCAGAACGGAAATGATGAATCCGAGCGCGATCAGTCCCAGACCGCCGAAGATAAACAGCGTCACGGCGAAAATCTTGCCGACCAGCAGCGCCGTCGGCGAAACACTGACCATGAGCAGCTCGACGAGCTTCGAGGTCTTCTCCTCCATGCAGTGCTGGAAGATGTAGCCCATGGAAAGCGCACTGAGCATCATAATAAAATAGTTATAGACCATATTCGCAAAGACATGCGTATCCGCATTGGTCTCCTCGGCGCCGCGGAGAAAATCGCTGACCTTGGAAACCTGCGATACTGCCTTTGTATGGATCATCGCCTCCTGCTCCTCTGTCACGGACAGCGCATTCAGCAGCGATTGGTGCAGGATGTCCTCCAGCAGGATATTGAGCGATGCCGCATCGGCATGCGAAACGCCGCCCTCTCTGCCGTAGTTCGTACTGATCAGGAAGCTGTAGCCCGCCGCATCGAGCCCGATGACGGAAGCCGCAGCATCGGATTCCTTCGACAGATGCGCATTCAGTGCCGCATCGTCCTCGTCTGTCTCCACCAGCTTCAGCCCGCTGTAGCGCGCATCCGCAAAAAGTGCTTCGGTATCCAGCGCAAACTCCGTATCATTGCGCAGATAGAGTGTCCGGATGCCGGTTTCGGTGCTCTCCTTCTTCTGACCGGAAACCAGTGCCGCAATCGGCAGTGCCGAGAGCGCAATCACAAACAGCACCGTCAGGAAAATAATGACAGAGCGTGTCTTGTAATGCTGCTGCACCGTGTAGCGGAAAACGGTTCCGGCGCCGCGCAGATTACTGTTCTTCATGCGTCTCGCCCACCTTTTCCACAAAGATTTCGTGCAGGCTCGGCTCGCGCAGTTCAAACGCGACCAGCGGAATGCCGCGGTTGACCAGTTCCTTCAGCAGGATGTTCGCCTGTGCATCGCCGGCCACTCTGCACTGATAGGAGAAGCCGACGCTCGAAAGCACGGCAATGCCTGCCGCCTCGATCATCGGGCGCAGCTCCTGCTCCGCCTTGACGAACAGATTGATTCTGCCGTAGCTCTTTTTGATCTCCGCAAGATTGCCCTGCAATACGGTCTTGCTGCGGTTGAGGATCGTCAGATCGGTGCAGAATTCCTCGATTGTCGCCATTTGGTGGCTGGACATGATCAGGTATTTGCCCTTGTCGATCTCCTCGTGAATAATGCTCTTGAAAAGATCGGTATTGACCGGATCGAGACCGGAGAGCGGTTCATCGAGAATCAGCAGCTCCGGATCGCTCAGCAGCGAAAGCATGAACTGAATCTTCTGCTGATTGCCCTTGGAGAGCTGATCCGCCTTTTTCGGCTTGACCGGACGCTTGCCCTCCTGCGGCGGATAGAGATATTCCGTCGCCTCAAGGCGCTCCGCCCAGTAGTTGATGCGCTGCTTCGCCTCCGCACGCGGCACACCGCGCAGCGATGCGAAATACAGCAGCTGATCCATGAGCGTATTCTTCGGATAGAGTCCGCGCTCCTCCGCCAGATAGCCGACATTGCAGGTTTGCAGCGTCAGCGGACCGCCGTTCCATTCCACGGAGCCGCCGTCCTTTGCCAGCATATTCAGAATCATGCGGATCGAGGTCGTCTTTCCGGCGCCGTTTGTACCGAGCAGCGCATAGACACCCGGCTCCTTCATCTCAAAGCTCAGATGATCGACGACAACCTTTTCGCCGTACTTTTTATAAAGTTCTGTAACCTTGAAGCCCATAGTCTCCTGTTCCTTTCTTTGTGCATAGAGTATATTCCGGCAATGCAAGACAGAATCATACACATAACGACTTCATTTTATCATATACACCGCAAAAAAGAAAGTACCGCAAATCCGATTTATGCATTTCATCAAGGAACCGGATTTCCGCCCGTTTCTTTTTGGGCATCATCGACGATTTCAGAAATGTGCAGTGGGAATTTTGTGCAAAAGCGGTAATTTTTTCGGGATTCGCTTGACTGTACGGCGTTTTTATGGGATAATAATATGCATCTGCCGGAAACGGCATCAAATCAACTATTTATACAGTCAATCTGTGAACGGAGGCTGCACAATATGATTCCTGCCATGATGCTCCCTGCAATGCTCGCTTCGGGCGGCGCACAGGCACTTGCCGAAAAAATGACCTCGCTCCTCGGCGGACTGCCGCCGATCCTGATCCCGTTTATCATCTCCATGATCCCGATTCTGGAGCTGCGCGGCGGACTGATTGCCGCTTCGATACTGCAAATCCCGATGTGGGAAGCAATCGGCATCTGCATCCTCGGCAACATCCTGCCGATTCCGTTCATCCTGCTGTTCATCGAAAAAATCCTCGATTGGATGGAAAACTGCCAGATCGGCTGGATGCGTAAACTCGCAACATGGCTCAAGGAGCGCGGCACCGGCAAAAAGGCGGATAAAATCCGCAAGGTCGAGTTTATCGGACTGCTGCTGTTCGTCGGCATTCCGCTGCCCGGCACCGGCGCATGGACAGGCTCGCTGATTGCGGCGCTGCTGCATGTCAGCAGAAAGAAATCCGTTCCGGCGATCTTCCTCGGACTGATTCTCGCAACGGTCATCATGACGATCATCTCCTACGGCGGCTTGCAGGCAATCATTGATCTTTTCTGAATCACACAAACCAATCGGCATTGCATCGACAGTGCCGATTGTCTTTTTGCATAACATATCCGGCAATATTCCGGCTTTGATTTGTGTGTGCATACAAAAATCGGAAAAAGCTGCGCGAAAAAGAGGATTTTTCGCCCCCGATACAGTATATTTTATCAGATGATACTGAAAAAGGGGGCTTGCCGAAATGACTGTCCGCGAACAGACCGAATCCTTTGAAAATATGATTCTCTGTGAAAATGCCTGCCATGCCGAAGCTGCCGAGCGCGATGTGCCGGAGGCGCCCTGTCCGCTGCGAACCGAATTCCAGCGCGACAGAGACCGCATCCTGCACTGCACCTCATTCCGGCGGCTCAAACGCAAGACGCAGGTTTTTCTGTCGCCCATCGGCGATCACTACCGCACGCGGCTGACGCATACGCTCGAGGTCGCGCAGATCGCCAGAACCATGGCGCGTGCACTGCGCATGAACGAGGACCTGACCGAAGCAATCGCACTCGGGCACGATCTGGGGCATTCCCCGTTCGGTCACGCCGGAGAAGCGGCGCTCAATGCGATCACGCCCGGCGGCTACAAGCACTATGAACAGAGTGTGCGCGTCGTCGAATACATCGAAAAAAACGGCAGGGGCTTAAATCTCACGAAGCAGGTGCGTGACGGCATCCTCTGCCATACCAATATGATCGCGCAGACGCTTGAAGGCAATCTCGTGCGGCTTGCGGACAGAATCGCCTATATCAATCATGATATCGACGATGCGATCCGCGGCGGCATCCTGAAAGAAAGCGATCTGCCGAAGGACTGCACCGAGATTCTCGGGCATTCCAAATCGCAGCGCATCACAACGATGATCACCTCTGTGATCGAGCACGGCGGCGATGAAATGGATATGATGCCGGAAATCCGGCAGGCACATGACGCGCTGCATAAATTTCTCTATCAGAACGTCTACTCCGGTTCCGCGGCGAAAACCGAGGATCACAAGGCGCAGGAGCTCATCCGCAGACTCTATGCCTATTACTGCGAGCATCCGCACGAAATGCCGGAGGACTATCAGGCGCTCGCGGAGCGCTTTTCCGTGGAACGCGCCGTCTGCGACTACATCGCGGGCATGAGCGACGACTATGCGATCTGGGACTACGAAAAGCTCTTTATCCCGCGCTCATGGGACGTAAGATGAATTAGAAAGGGGGGCGAATGTACATATGCTGCCGCAGGAATTTATCTATCAGCTCAAGCAGGCAAACCCGATCGAGCAGGTCATGGGCAGCTATGTGCAGCTCATCCGTGCGGGCTCGCTGCTCAAATGCAACTGCCCGTTTCACTCCGAAAAGACGCCGTCCTGCGTGGTCTATGCCGATACGCAGGACCCGCATTTCTATTGCTTCGGCTGCCATGCAGGCGGCGATGTGATCTCCTTCATCCGGCAGATCGAGGGCATCGGCTATATGGATGCCGTCCGGATGCTGGCGGAGCGCGCAGGACTTGCGGTTCCGGCGCAGGGCAATGACCGCAGAGAGGAAAATCAGCGGATGCGCCTGCTCGAGCTCAACCGTGCCGCCGCAAACTACTATTTCAAGCAGCTGACCGGTCCGGACAAGCGCGGTCTGATCTATCTCAAGGATCGCGCCCTCCGCCCCGATATCATCAAAAAATACGGACTCGGCTTTGCCGGTGAACAGTGGGACGGGCTCCTGAATGCGATGCATCAGCTCGGCTTTACCGATGAGGAGCTGCTCGCCGCGAACCTTTGCAGCCGCTCCGCAAAAACCGGCAATCTCTATGACCGGTTCCGGAGCAGAGTCATCTTCCCGATCATTGATCTGCGCGGCAATGTCATTGCATTCGGCGGCAGAACAATCGAAAAGGAGGGCGAACCGAAGTATCTCAATTCCTCGGATACGCCCGTCTTCAAAAAGGGACGCAATCTTTTTTCCATGAACTTTGCGAAGAAATCGCAGTCCAAGCGGCTGATTCTCGCAGAGGGCTATATGGATGTCATAGCGGTGCATCAGGCAGGCTTTGAAAATGTCGTCGCGTCGCTCGGCACCGCACTCACGCCCGATCAGTGCAGACTGATGCGGCAGTACGCCGAGGAGGTCGTGATCTCCTACGACAGCGATGCCGCCGGTCAGAATGCGACGGTCAAGGCGGTCAATCTGCTGCGTGCCGTCGGGCTCCGTCCGCGCATCCTGCATATGCATGACGCAAAGGACCCCGATGAATATATCAAAAAATTCGGCGCACCTTATTTCCGGAAGCTGCTCGAGGACGCAGACGATGCGCTGACCTATGAGCTCCGGCGATGCCGCGACGGCACCGATCCCTCCAGCGAGGACGGCACAATCACCGCACTGCATAAGGCGGTCGGCGTGCTGGCGGGCATCGAAAACGAGCTGGACAGAAACGTCTATCTTTCGCGCGTTGCGAAGGATTACGATATCAATCCGGAGCTGCTGAAATCACAGGTCGAGCGTGAGGTCAGAAAACGCAGAGCCGGTGCAAAAAAGGCAACCTGGCGCGCCGTGACGGCAGCACCGCGGCTGCGCGATCCGGTCAATCCGGAGGCATCGCAGCACCATGCGGAGGCAATCGCCGAGGAGCAGATTCTCTGTTATCTGTTCCGGCAGCCCGATGCGCTCGAATCCGTGCTGGCAAGAATCAAGCCGGAGGAATTCGTCACCGCATTTCACCGCAAAATCTATGAACGTCTTGCGGAAATGCTGCCGCAGGGCTATGATTTCTCGCTCTCGCTCTTTTCCGGCGAGGATTTTACACCGGACGAAACCGGCAGGATCACCGGCATTCCGGCGAAATATGCCGATATTGATATCTCACCGCGCACCGTCGAGGACTGCATCCGGACGCTGAAACAGAAACCGATGCAGGATGTCGATGTTGCAAATCTCAGCGATGCCGACGCATCGGCGTTCTTCGCGCAGATCCGGCAGAACAAACGTTAATTCGCGCGTCAATCCGCGCTTTGGCTTTTATTACGGCGCTGCGGCGCCAAGGAGGATTCAGAAAATGGCAGATGAAGAAAAGCGGCTGAATCAGCTGCTCGAAAAGGCAAAGGCAAGCGGCAGAATCACCATTGCCGAGGTTCAGGAGGCATCCGAAACGCTTTCCGTCGATCCGGATGTCATCATGGAGCGCTGCTCGGCAATGCAGATTGAGCTGGCGGATGAGGATATGACCATTGATGACATGTCCGATCCGGCTGTGACCATGGCAAATGACGAAATCTCAAACGACGACTCGGTCAAGATTTATCTGAAGGAGATCGGCAGAGTGCCGCTGCTCACCGCAGAGGAGGAAACCGATCTTGCACGCCGCCTCGCGGATAATCCCCACGACGAAGGCGCGCGGCAGCGACTTGCGGAGGCGAATCTCCGTCTGGTCGTCAGCATCGCAAAGAAATATGTCGGCAGAGGCATGCAGTTCCTCGATCTGATTCAGGAAGGCAATATGGGTCTGCTGAAAGCCGTCGATAAATTCGATTATACCAAGGGCTTCAAATTCTCCACCTATGCGACATGGTGGATCCGGCAGGCGATCACCAGAGCGCTCGCTGATCAGGCACGTACCATTCGTATCCCTGTGCACATGGTCGAGAGCATCACGAAGGTGAAGAAGGTTTCCAGCCAGATTCTCCACGAGACAGGTCAGGAGGCAAGTCCGGAGGAGATCGCACACAAGCTCGAGATGCCGGTCGAAAAGGTGCTCGAGATCATGCGCATCGCACAGGACCCTGTCTCGCTCGAAACACCGGTCGGCGAGGAGGAGGACAGCCACCTCGGCGACTTCATTCCGGACGATCAGGCACCCTCTCCCGATGAAGCCGCATCGAATGCCATGCTGAAAGAGCAGCTCAATGAAGTGCTCTCGACGC
Source organism: uncultured Ruminococcus sp. (assembly GCA_946188175.1). Lineage (GTDB taxonomy): Bacteria > Bacillota > Clostridia > Oscillospirales > Ruminococcaceae > Firm-04. The sequence goes on along the minus strand of CAMHUJ010000002.1, from coordinate 2,189 downwards.
TCACAGACCGTGAGGCAAAGGTCATGCGGATGCGCTACGGTCTTGAGAACGGCAGACAGCAGACGCTCGAGGATGTCGGCAAGGCGCTCGGTGTCACCCGTGAGCGTATCCGTCAGATCGAAGCAAAGGCACTGCGCAAGCTCAAGCATTACAGCCGCAGCAAGAAATTGCAGGGCTATATTGACTGAGCCGCACACAGTCGTTCATGTCATCAGATTGAATTTTGGGAGGAAAAGAAAAAATGGCAACACCTGAGCAGCAGCAGAAGGTCGAACAGCTCCTCGAACGCATCAAAATGGCAGGCAAGCTCCCACAGAACGAGCTGGATGCGGCTTTTTCCGAAATGGAATTTACAGATGAGGAGATTTCACTGTTTTATGACCAGTGCAATGCCCTGAATCTGGATTTTGCGGATGAGGATCTGCTTGATGACGATATCGAGACCAGACTCGATGAGGAGGATGCACTTTCGCTCGAAAGCGGCTCCTCGCCTGATGATCCGGTCAAGATTTATCTGAAGGAGATCGGCAGAGTTCCGCTGCTGACCCCCGAGGAGGAAACCGAGCTTGCACGCCGCCTTGCGGAGAATCCGAATGATACGGCGGCGAAGAACCGTCTTTCCGAGGCGAATCTCCGTCTGGTCGTCAGCATTGCGAAAAAATACGTCGGCAGAGGCATGCAGTTCCTCGATCTGATTCAGGAGGGCAATATGGGTCTGCTGAAAGCCGTCGATAAGTTTGATTATACCAAGGGTTTCAAATTCTCCACCTATGCAACGTGGTGGATCCGGCAATCCATTACCCGTGCAATCGCAGATCAGGCGCGCACGATCCGTATTCCGGTACACATGGTCGAAACGATCACCCGTGTCAAGAAGGCATCGAGTCAGCTTCTGCACCTGAACGGCAAGGACCCCTCCGAGGAGGAGATCGCAGATTATCTCGATATGCCGCTGGACAAGGTGCGCGAGGTCATGCGCATCGCACAGGAGCCGGTCTCGCTCGAAACGCCGATCGGCGAGGAGGAGGACAGCCACCTCGGCGACTTCATCCCCGATAATCATGCGCAGTCGCCGAATGATGCCGCAAACAATACCATGCTGAAGGAGCAGCTCAATGAGGTGCTCTCGACGCTGACGCCCCGTGAGGCAGATGTGCTGCGGATGCGCTACGGTCTTGACAATGAGCCGCCGAAAACGCTCGAGGATGTCGGCAAGGCGTTCAATGTCACGCGCGAACGCATCCGGCAGATCGAAGCAAAGGCACTCCGGAAGCTGCGTCATCCGAGCCGCAGCAAGAAGGTCCGCGACTATCTCGAACACTGAGCATAAACATACGGCAGCAGATGCCATGAACATCTGCTGCCGTATGTCTTATGGAATCCCGCCTATGTTTCTATCGGCAGCAGTATCCGCTCCGCCTGACTGCGGACACTGCTGCAAGGAGTATGCTTCAAATCCCTGTCTGACCGGGCTGCGGCAGAGCAGTCCTCTGGGGGAAGAACTGCCCGCCTGTACAGTCCGGTGAATCCGGTTTCCGCTTTTATCATACCGCATCGGACTGCACTTTTCAATGATATATGATATGGAACAACTGCACAATCATCTCGGCAGTGCCGCAGCGTGAAAAAATATTTTCGATCAATGTAATCTGCGCAAATGATTTGCTGTCTGTCTTTCTGAAGCGCTTCACAAATTCAATACATCCGGAAAGGAGGTGCACCGTATGAATGACGCTGAACTGATCGCACTCTATTATAAACGGGATGAACGGGCATCCGCTGAGACATTCCGCAAATTCGGCGGCTACTGCTATACGATTGCACATAATATTCTCGGCAGCAGCCGGGATTCGGAGGAATGCGTCAATGACGTACTGCTGCGCCTCTGGGAGCGGATTCCGCCAGCAAAGCCTGAAAATCTGTATGCCTATACTGCCGCTGTGACGCGCAGCATTGCACGCAACCGCTATGCCGCTTCCCAGACAAAGAAGCGCGGCGGCGGCGAGACCGCGCTCGTGCTCGATGAGCTCCGTGACTGCACGGCCCCTGACACCGTGGAGCAGCAGCTCGACAGCAAAGAGCTCGGCGCAGCAATCAGCGATTTCCTCGGGACACTCAAGGAACAGCACCGCATCATCTTTGTACAGCGGTACTGGTACGTCTGCTCCATCGAAGACATTGCAGCAGAC
>CAMHUJ010000001.1 GCA_946188175.1 uncultured Ruminococcus sp. | reverse complement strand
AAGTCGCGGTGACCGGGCTGAACCTGTCGTCAAAACAGGGCGACCGCGCCGTGGTCGATATTTTAAAGCGCTTCGGCGCGGATGTGGCGAGAGTGAACAGCGACACGGTCAAAGCGAGCGCCTGGAAGCGCGACGGCGCGACGATCTATCAGGTCGAGCGTTGCGTTCGGGGCTATGGCGATCCGAGGTACAAGAATCCGAAGGCGACCGTCACCGCATGGTTCCGCAAAGACGCCATTTTTGAAAAGGATTTCTATCATGCGGAAATGCTTATGCAACATCCTCGGTCTTATTGGTGCAATGGCTGTTATGACGAAGATACGGAATTCATGATCGACAACGGCTTCGTTGCTGATCCGGAGAAATAACAAACTTCGCTGCGCTATCGGCAACACGGGCAGAAAGGGGAACAACATGTCAGAAGCATATCTTGAATGGTTGATGGAAACAGCGCAAGAGGAGCGCGACGTGTGGGACGCGATCGAACGGTTCAACGAACAGGAGGTGGACGCATGAAACGCGACGCATGGTATCGGTTCACGTTCGAGGACGGTTACGAGGTCGTTACGGCTGGCATGACGTGCGATTTGGCGCGGGATCTGATGGCTGGACACGGAAAAATCACGGGCAAGTATTTTGTGAAATGGGTTGACGAAGGAGGCGATCAAAATGCTGCAGCGATTCATTGACGCGGCGAACGCGAATCCGGCGATTATCGGTTTGATCCTGTGCGGGGTCATGCTGATTGCGGTTCTGATCCTGACGCTGGACAGACGCACAGAGAAAAAGCGCAAGGCGCGGATTCGGCAGTTGAAAGGCGCGGTTGAAACGAAGGAAACTCTGATAGTTCGTAAGGACGCGGAGATCAAACGGTTGAAGGTTGATCTGTTCGCGGCGAAGCAAGACGGAAAGATTGCGCTGGAAAAAGCGCAGGCAGAGATTGCCCGGCTGACGGCACGGGTTGTGCAGTTGGAACAGGATAAAAAACAATTGACGAAATGGGGGTCAGAAAAATGATCAATGAATACAGTATTCCGGACGGTTATATCTGTGACCGTTGCGGCAGAGAGCTTGATCCGAACGAGGTCTGCTGCGAATATGACGATACGATGACGTGCCGCTATTGCGGCGGAGATGTGCAACCGGCGTATCGGTGCGAGATTTGCGAGGAGATCGTGCCGGAGGATGAAATCAAAGGTTGCGAACACATGGTTTGCAGTGGATGCATCGAAAAAAAGCGCTTTGATTTGGATTTCTGCACAAAGGTCGGCGAATCGGAAGGATCGGAATGCTGCTTGAATAGTTTCCTTGCGTCGTTTTTTACGGAATCCGAGATTAACGATCTGATGCTTGCAGCGCTGAAAGATCGTGCAAAGGTCCGTCCGGTCGACGGATTTGACTATCTCAAATATCACGGCTGCGAAGCCGGAGACGTCCTGTATAGGGAAACAAACGATTGACATTGTACGCCGTTTGTGATATAATAAAAGAAAAAAGGAGGTCACTATGGAAGGCAAAAACGAACGTATCTACATCCGCGTTTCTGTGGAAGAACTGGAGAAGATCAAGGAAAAAGCGGCTGCGCGTCATCTGGCCGTCAGCGCTTATATCCGGATGATCGTGCTGGAAGAAAAGGAGGTTCAGCATGACTGAACAGGAATACCGCGCAGCGGAAGGTGTCAGCCGGTCGCAGTTGTGGCGTCTTCATGAAGGATCGCCGGAGAAATTCATGTATGAGGAGCAGCACCCGGAAGAGCTGACACCGGCTTTGATCTTCGGTCAGATGGCTCACAAGCTTGTCCTGGAGCCGGAGACGTTCGGCGATGAGTTTGCGGTCGCTCCGGACTGTGACCGACGGACAAAGGAAGGCAAGGCAGCATGGGATCTGTTCATGGAGATGAATGGTGAAAAGATGATCGTGAAATCCGCTGACTATGACAAAGCGGTCGGAATGCGGAATGCGCTGATGCAAAACGATATGGTCATGAAGCTGCTGTCCGGCAAGCATGAGATCCCACTGTTCTGGACCGATGAGCTCACCGGCGAAAAGTGCAAGGTCCGGTTGGACTGCTTCACGCCATTGTCGAGCGGTGCGGTCGTGATCGACTACAAAACGACGAGCGATGCGTCGACTGAATCGTTCATCCGGTCCGCGATCAATTACGGCTATGACTTCCAGGCGGCTATGTACACCGAGGCAGTTCGGCGTGTCATGGATCGGGATGCGGTGTTCATCTTCATCGCGCAGGAGAAGGATCCGCCGTATGCGGTAAATGTGCTTGCAGCCGATCAGCTGCTTGTGCAGCGCGGATATGATACGTTCCGCGAACTGCTTGGCATCTATCACGATTGCAAGACGTCCGGAAACTGGTATGGTTATCTCGGACCGCAGAATCAGATCAATGTGCTTGGGCTTCCGGCATACTTGGCGAAGGAGTTGCAATAATGGCTTTTGAATGCATGGATGATTGTATCCATTTGAAAGCTTGCAGACGATTGCAAAAAATCGGAAGAAGCAAAGGGCATACATTTGGAAGAAACTGCACCGAAGATTGTTCCGCTTATGTTTCCGGCAACACAGGATCGTATATATCGTCTCGATCTGCTGCGGAGATTGCGCGGTATCAATACGACGGAGATCATGATCCCTATGACATTTATGCAGAACACGATTTTTGCGGTAAATCATTACAAGAAATCATTGATGAATTGGAGGAATGAATCATGGAAGAAAAGAATCTTATGGATCCGGTGACCGGTGAGATCTACGAACCGGAAGAACAGGCGCAGACGGTCGCTCCGGCTGCTCCGGCAGCTGTTCCGATGCAGCTGCAGAACATCAATCAGGGCACGGTCGCGATTGAAGCATCCAGGGCGGTTGCAGAAGCGCAGGGCAAGCTTTATATTGCAAAGGCGTTTCCGCGTGACGAGACAGCTGCTTATGCTTCTGTTATGGAGGTCTGCAGCCGGTATGGTTTCGCGTCAAAAGCGTTTTATGCGTTTCCGCGAAGCGGTCAGACGATCACAGGACCGAATATTCGGTTTGCGGAGGAATTGGCGCGATGCTGGGGCAATGTCGATTACGGAATCAAGGAATTGAGCCGTGACGCGGGGAAATCGGAGCTTCAGGCGTATGCGTGGGATCTTGAGACGAACACACAGTCGGTGCAGAATTTCACGAATCCGCATCAGCGTGAAGCCGGAAAGAAGATGGTCACGCTGACGTCCGATCGTGACATCTATGAGAACAATGCGAACATGGCTGCTCGGCGTCTCCGTGCGAGGATCCTTGCGATTCTTCCGGCTTGGTTGGTTGACGCTGCCGTGCAGAAATGCAAGGACACGGTCGCGAAGGGCGACAGCAAGAACAATATGCCGCTGATCGATCGCGTCAGAATGATGGTTGCGACATTCTCGTCAATCGGTGTCAAACAGGATCAGATCGAAAAGCGCCTGAAGCACAAGGTCGATACGATGACCGGCGAGGAGTTTGCCGAGTATGTCGGGATCTATAATTCGATCAAAGACAAGGACAGCACGGTCGCGTCCTGGTTCGGCAATGAAGAACAGGCGTCCGATTTGACGAACGCGGTCAACGGCATCAACAAGGGGGCGTCTGCGTGATCTGGATCGGAATTCTCATCGGTTTTCTGTTGGGTTTTGCCGTTTGGTTCATGTTCTGGGCGATCGTGAACGGAAAAGTCATCACTCGATATGTAGAACGCGGACGGTTCGAATGCAACGGTAAGATCTACCGCATCGAAGAAGATGTTGATCGTTGATAGTCGCGAGAAGTGGACGCAGGCCGGAAACGCGGACCGGCATCTCAAAGCGTACTTTGACCGGCACGGTATCGAATACCGCGTTCAGGCGCTGGACGTTGGGGACTATATGCTGGAAGGCGGATCGATCTCCGTTGACCGTAAACAGAACCTTGACGAGCTGGCGAAGAATCTGACGAACCGCGAAGATCACGCCCGATTCATGCGCGAGGTTCGACGTGCTTATGCGGCGCGGATCACGCTGATCGTGCTGATCGAGCATCGCGGAATTAAAGGAACGGAAGATGTGCTGCGCTGGCGGTCGAAGCATTCTCCGGTCACCGGCGCGGCGCTGGTTCGGGAGATGTTCCGGATCCGGATGGCTTATGGAGTGAAGTTCCTGTTCTGTGACAAACTGTCCACTGGTAAGACGATCATGGAAATTTTGAAAGGGGAGTATCATGAGGATCAGCACGGAAATTAAGAAGCGCGTTTCCTGTCAGGATGCGTGCAGTCATTACGGCATCGAACTGAATTATCACGGTTTTGCTCGCTGTCCGTTCCATAACGAGAAAACAGCATCGTTCAAAGCATACAAAGGCGAACGCGGATTCCATTGTTTCGGCTGCGGAGCGTCCGGTTCTGTGATCGATCTGGTCATGAAACTGTTCGACTGCTCCGTTGGCGACGCGTGTAAGCGCCTGAACGACGATTTTCGGCTTGGTTTGATTCGAGAAGGTAATCTGTCGAACGCAGAGCGAATCGCCCAAAACCGCGAAGCATGGGAACGCAGGCGGCGCGAGAGAGAGCTTGAAGAACAGTACGCGAAACTGGTCACCGAATGGAACGACGCTTTGTATGCGCTGCGGCTGATAGAACTTGCGTATTCGGAAGCGGCGCCAAAGGATCCGGACGAAGAATGGTCCGAATGCTTTGTGATTGCTGCGTCAAGGCGTGATCGGGCGCGTGCAAGAGCTGATGAAGCGCTTGAGGCGCTTGCGGAATTTGAGAAAAAGCGCTTTGCGAGTTGACATTCTCATTTTTCTGCGGTATAATTAAGAAAAATAGTCGAAGGTGTGACGGCGCCGGAGACGGTGAATAGAACACAAGACTATTTTACCTGGGATTTGAAGCCGTCACTTTGAATCCCAGGTTTTTTATCAGGAAAGGAGCCGGTCATGGAACAGGCAATAATGCCGGAGTTTACGGCTGAACAGTATTTGACAACATCGGAGCCTTATGCTTGGCTTGCGCAGTTTAAGGATGATAAATTCGCGTTGCAGCAGCAGATCCAGCGGATGAAGATGCAGGCCGGCGCAGTCGGTGTTCGGACATTCATGGCTCTTTGGAATGCCTATCTTGAGAGTACGATGAAGAAGCAGGGGCAGAGCCTTGACAATGCGACGAAGTTTGACGCGCAGCCGGTTGAGCTTTTTTCAGGTCAGTATATTTGCGACGATTACGGTGTCCGGATGTCCGATCGTTTCGGTTATGAAATCACGATCTGCGTCCATCCGATCATGCCGGTGCGGAGGTTGATCAATATTGATGAGGGAGACGAGCGGCTGGAGATCGCATATAAGAAGGGGCGGTCCTGGCGGTCGATCATCATTGAAAAGTCGGTGGTCGCGTCATCGAATCAGATCCTGCAGCTGGCTGCTTATGGCGTTGTCGTGACGAGTGAAAACGCGAAGCTTCTGTCATCGTATCTGCTGACTATGGAGCAGTTGAATTATGACACGATAAGCGAGGAACATTCTGTCGGTCGGCTTGGTTGGGTTCTCGATCACGGCTTTTCTCCATATGTTGACAAGCTGATTTTTGACGGAGAAGCGAACTTCCGGCATATGTTCAATTCTGTCCGGTCAGATGGAGATCGTCAGAAATGGATTGACGCAATGAAAAAGGTCCGTGCAGAAAAGAGCATCGGTCGGATCTTCCTGGCGGCGTCTTTCGCGTCAGCGCTGATTGAGCCGTGCGGACTGCTGCCGTTCTTCGTTCACGCATATGGCGGTCAAGGCACAGGCAAGACCGTGTCGCTGATGATAGCTGCGTCTGTGTGGGCGTCACCGAAGCTGGGCGATTACGTTATGTCATTCAATTCAACCGATGTCGGTCAAGAGATGATTGCGGCGTTCCTGAACAGTATGCCTATGTGCATGGACGAGCTGCAAATCCAGGCGGCGTCCGGTATTAAGGACTATGACCGGATTCTGTACAAGCTGACCGAAGGGCAAGGCCGTGTTCGTGGAACAAAGACCGGCGGCATCCGGAGGATCGTCACATGGAGGAATTGCATTCTGACGACCGGCGAATATCCGATCATCAATGCGAATTCTATGTCCGGCGCTTCGGTCCGTGCGATCGAGATTGAATGTGCGGATAAGATATATTCCGATCTGGTCGGTCTTTGCGCGATTATTAACGAAAATTACGGCTTTGCAGGCCGTGAATTTGTGGAGTACATTCGGGATCCGGAGAACATGAAGATGATCAATGATCTGCGTGTAGAGATTTATCACGAGCTGCAGGCGGCCGGAGGCGAGGACAAACAAGCTGCATCTTTATCGGCGATTTTGATTGCGGATTATGTGGCGTCCACTCTTTTCTTCCAGGATGGATGTCAACTGACGGTTGACGAAATGATCCGGCTGATGACGAAGCGAGGAGAGATTGACGCGAATGTACGCGCTGCCGAGTGGGTCATGGAAATGGTTGCGGTCAACACAAATCATTTCAAGCCGAATGATTTCGGTGAGTATAAGGCGGAAGTTTGGGGAAAGGTCGAGGCAAATAACATCTTTGTGATAAAATCCGTGTTCGACCGTGAAATGCAAAATGCCGGGTTCAATGCGAAGTCTTTTCTGTCCTGGGCGAAGAGAAAAGGGATCCTCAAAACGGACAAAGAACGCCGAACAAAGAACGCTTTGATCGCCGGAACGGTTGTGCCGACCGTCTGCATTTGCAAGGATGAAATGCGCGATCTGATAGGGTGATCCGGATGCAGATTTATCGGTTTAGCGGTTTTATCCCAAAAAAGTATTATGTATATATAAGGGAAACCAAAAGTGGATAATGTGGATAAGTCGTGGAAAAGGAATTTGATTTTCTATATAGCAAAAAAATGATGTTAAAAATGATAAACTGCTAAACCCATCAAAAAAACATTGATTTCATCGGTATTTTTTAGTTTATCAGTTTAATAATTTTTATGGTAAATCATGGTAAATTGAAAAAATATCTCTATACAGTATATTGACAGTAATGTATATATGGTGTAAGATATATACGAAAGGAGGAGATTTCTATGACAGAAAAAGAGATTCAGGATCGTCAAGAGCGAGAACGCGAAAAGCGGCGTGAGTATTATCGGAAGAACAAGGATAAGATTGCTGTTATTCAAAAGCGGTATCGCGAAAATCATCGGCAGCAGATCAGAGACTATCAGAGGGCGTATCGGCAGAATAATCCTGGCATGGTTGAGCAGTGGAGAAAAAACGCGGTCGTTGCTGCGTATCTGAAGATCAAGGAAGAAGAAAAGGAGAAATGATCATGGGAAAAATCAGGGCAATCGTAAAAAGGGCGGACGAACAGTATGGTCATGTGACGTGGATCAGCAACACGCTGAAGAATCTGCAGACGCAGGTCGGTGGTTATATCGAGTGCGTTACGGATCCGGCTGGGAGGTTTGTGGTTCTCTGTGACGAAGAAGGTCGGTTGAAAGATAAGCCGTACAACTGCACGGTAGATTTCGGACCGCATCGGCATCCGGTCAGCTTCGTCGGGGACATCATCGCAGTTGGTATGGGCGAGGAGGATTTCGTGGATCTTCCGGAGGAAATCACATTGAAGGCGTGGAAGGAGATGCTGAAATGATGGACGCAAAGGCATTAAAAAAGCTGATTGATCGGTACCAGCAAAAGGCAGACACGGCATATCGTAACTATCAGGAGAGTGGTGTCTCACGGTATGATCGCGAGTATCGAAACAATGAGGACCTGGCTGATGCGCTTCGTGTGGCGCTGAACGCGAATGATGAGCACACGCAGCTGATTTCGATCCGGTCGGACCTTGCGTCGCTTGCCGGTGCAGCTGAACAGGCGGTGCATCATCACGATATTTCGGAGGCTACGTCGGTGCTGAACAATCTGATCGCGGTCGCTTCGACCTATGGCGTGTATAAAAGGAGATACTGATGATCGAGCAAATGAATCTATTCGGAGAACGAGATCCGTTTGATGAGCTGATCGAACACATTGTCAAGTGGTATGAAGCTGTGAAAGCGTTTGAATCCAGGCACGGACACAATATGCAGAACTTCGACCAATGGCTGCGCGACAATTTCTCATCGTATCGAGGCGGCAACGGAGAATCGCTTCTGTTCGGTCAATGGACATTCTACGATTTCACTCCGAGAGGACTTCGGCTGACGAACATGAAGAAACTGATCAAGACGGATGACGGAACGGAATGGGAGAGCGTTTTCTTTCCGAAGCAGAAGATTCTGAAAGCGTTCGGGATCAAGGATGATAATAAAGATGTTTTGAAGGAGGAGTGAATCATGGGAAAGTGCAAAGGGTGCGGTCGCGAGATCATCTGGATCATGACGCGATCAGGAAAGGCGATGCCGTGCGATCCGGAGCTTGTACCGTACTGGGAAGCGCCAAAGGCAAAGCAGAAGATCGTCACGCGGCAGGGCGATCTTGTCAGCTGCGAGTTGGATCCGAGATCTGAAAAGGAAACCGGGACCGGATACATTCCGCATTGGTCGACGTGTCCGGTAGCCGGTCAGTTCAAAAGAAGGGGTTGAAATGGGAAAGAAAATCGTTTGTGATCGGTGCGGCGCCGAGATAAAAAAGCAGCCGTCTTTTATGAATTTGAAATTTCCAGAGATCATTATAAATGCGGCGGTTAAAGAATCTATTTTGAGTGACTTTTACGAATTCGATCTTTGCGACGATTGCAAGATGGATTTTGTCGAGTGGATTAGAAAGGGCAAGGAGGATCAGCAATGAGAGGAGGACACAATGAGTGAATGGATCAAGTGCAGCGAGAACGCGCCGGAGGTGGAAGGATGCACATCGGATTGATCGATGTTGACGGTCATAACTTTCCGAACCTTGCGCTGATGAAGCTGTCCGCGTGGCATAAAGCACAAGGCGATGAGGTGGAATGGTACGAACCGTTGATGCCCGAATATGACAAGGTGTATATGAGCAAGGTGTTCACATTCACCGAGGACTATCAATGGGCAATCAACGCAAGGCAGATCGTCAAGGGTGGCACAGGATACGGATTGTACGAAAATCTTCCGGCAGAGATCGAATATACGTTCCCCGACTATTCGCTTTATCCGCAGTATTCGTTCGCGGTCGGATTCTTGACGCGAGGGTGCATCCGAAAATGTCCGTGGTGCATCGTACCGAAGAAAGAGGGATGGATTCACTCCGTCAACACATGGGACAAGATCAAGCGTCCCGATTCGCGCGACATCGTGTTCCTCGACAATAACGTGCTTGCGTCGGAGCATGGAATCGCGCAGATCGAGGACATGATCGGCAAGGATGTCCGAATCGATTTCAATCAAGCTATGGACGCAAGGTTGGTCACGCCGGAGATCGCAAAGATTCTATCAAAGGAAAAGTGGATTGACGGCACGTTGCGCTTCGCATGCGACACATACGCGATGATCCCGATATTGAAACGGTGCGTTTCGTACCTGGAAGAGAACGGCGTAAAGCCGTACCGAATCTTTGTTTACACGCTGATTCAAGATGTCGAGGAATCGATTGCGCGGATCATGGCGATGGACGAGATCGGAGTACAACCGTTTGGACAACCGTACCGAGATTTCACAAACAACATTGAGCCGACCGAGGATCAGAAACGGCTTGCGCGGTGGTGCAACAATAAAGCCGTGCATCGGTCAACGCGATTTGAGGACTATTCAAACGAGAACCGAAAAGCATACAAAAGGAGAGGTGACGCAGAATGAACACAGAACTGATTAAGGCGTTGCGGTGGTGTGGTAGCGAGGACGAACGGCACGAAATGTGCGTTGATGAATCGTACAGATGTCCAATGTGGAACGAAGATATGATTACGGACGAATGCAAAGCAGAACTGATGCGCGATGCCGCCTACGCGCTTGAAGCGGATGAAAAGAGGATTGCGAAACTGATGCCAAAAGAGGGCGAGTGGATTGAAACGGAAATGGGATTTAACAGTTATGCGTGGGTATGTTCTGCTTGCGGAGAACCGTGGGTGCTAAATGCAGGAACACCGAGCGAGAATAACATGAACTACTGCCCGAACTGCGGCGCAAAGATGAAGATAGGAGAAGATAAATAATGTTCGGATTAATCAGCAAGAAAAAGGTTGTTAAGGCAATCGAGCATATCGTAAACGAGTATGACGATGTAAACAACGCACCGAAAGGATTCGGAAGAATAAATTATTACTACTATGCTTGTGGCAATATGAACGCCGCAAACTACATTGCAAAGAAGGTAGGAATCGACACGAAAGTCCATGTTAAGAGGTGAACACGATGAGCAGATACATTGATGCGGATGCGTATGCGGCTGAAATGAAAACACGGCAAGATGCTTGCTTGGAGTTGATGAACGCCGCAAGGGAAATGGATAACGAGGAAATGTATGGTCAAAAAAGTGCCGCTTTTCTGTGTTCGCCGAAGCGAAACTGACGCTTGACGCTATGCCGACCGTTGACGCTGTGCCTGTGGTGCGGTGCGGCGAGTGCATACATCGATATGTTGACGGAGAAAACGTGCGGTTCAATGTTTGCGAGTTGAACCATAACAAGGTGCAAGCCGATGATTGGTACTGCGCTGACGGAGAAAGGAGAAGCGATGACTGACTACATCAAAAAGGCAGACGCGTACAAAATCGCGCTGCATGACGGATCGGACATAGCGGCACAAAAGATCGCGGATCTGAAGCCGGAGCCGGTGAAGCCGGACAATGACAAGTATGAGATCGACATTCGCGCTGACGGCTCGGTGCTGATCAGACCGAAGATGTGAGGATTGGCGGGGATTAACTCAGCCGGTTAGAGTGCCGGTCTTATAAACCGGTGGTCCCGCGTTCGAATCGCGGATCCCCGACCATTTGACTTGACAAGAAAAATGTGATATTGTGGAGGTGGAAATATGAAGATCCATAGGATAAAACTGAAGATAGAGTTTTGCGACGCCGTGCTGAATGGAGAAAAGACGTTTGAGATCAGGAAAGATGATCGATGCTATCAGAAAGGAGATCGCATACGGTTTGTTCCGGTTCTTGGAGGACCTTATCTTGAATTTCCGCATGGAGACGAAAAAGTATCGCATCCGGTTGCGGATCGTGAATATGAGATTACTTATGTTTTGCACGGATATGGTCTGCAAGAAGGATATGCTGCCCTTGCTATTAAGGAGGTAACAAATGACTGACCTGAAAATCGAGTATTTGCCGGTGACGGCGTTGAAGCCGTATGAAATGAGGTGTTATTATGCCGAGTGAGCAGAATTTGAAGCCATTTACGAGCGATCAAAGCCGAGAAAAAGCCGTGGAAAATGGTCGAAAGGGAGGGATCGCGTCCGGAGAGGCGAAGCGCAGACGCAAGACCTTGAAAGAGGAGCTGCTTTTGATGCTCGAAAACGAGGATGTTCAGAGGTCGGTTGCCGCTGCGTTGATCAATGAAGCGACGGAAGGGAATAATGCCGGAAGCGTTGCAAGGGCGTTCGAGACGATCAGAGACACGATCGGAGAGAAGCCGGTCGATAAGTTGGAGATGAAAGCGGAAATGAACGTGGAGGAATCGGCAGCTCGCTTGCGAAGTTTGTTTGAAAGCATCAAGAAAGAATGACGGAAGATGTTGCACGGCTGATATATGAGCGTCCCGAATGTATAGGGATTGCAGTTGGATTTAAGGACTTGAAACCAGTACACGGTGATTGGATCAGGGAAATGGTTTTCGGAGATGGAGATTATACCTTGATGGCGCACCGAGGCGGCTACAAGTCCTCTTGCCTTGCCGTGGCTATCGCTCTTTTGATGGTATTTCAACCGACCGACAATATCATATTTCTGCGCAAAGCTGACAATGACGTGACCGAGATGATCGGCATGGTTAAAAAGGTACTATCGCTTCCGGTTTTGGACGACATCTGCTTTTTGTCGCATAACTGTCATTTGTCGATTGTAAAAAGCGCGGCGGACAATATAAGCACAAATTTATGGACTTCGCCGATGGGTTCTCCGCAGTTGCTCGGTATCGGTTTGAAGTCGTCAATTACTGGCAAGCATGCTACGATTGTGATAACTGACGATATTTGTAACGTGACAGACAGAACAAGCCGCGCTGAACGCGAAAAGACGAAGTTACAGTATCAGGAATTGCAGAACATTCGGAATCCAGGAGGGCGGATTATAAACCTTGGGACAAAGTGGCACAAGGACGACGTGTTCACTTTGATGGACAATATCCACGTTTACGATTACAAAAAGACAGGGCTTTTGTCGGACGAAAAGATAGAAAAGCTGCGGGCTTCGATGACTGCGGCTTTGTTTGCTTGTAACTATGAGCTGAAAATCATTGCAGACGACGATGTTATATTTACCGACCCGGTCGAGCAGGGCGAGATGCACATCGATGCGGCGTATGGTGGCGAGGACTACACGGCGATGACGATCATGCGGAACGCCGGAGGAAAGCATTATGTGCTTGGGAAGATGTGGCAAAAGGCGGTTGATGCCGTTGAACCTCAAATTATAGACTTGTATTCGCGATATTTGTGTGGTAAAGTCTATTGTGAAGATAACGCCGACAAGGGATATTTGGCAAAAGACCTGAAAAATAAGGGGCTTCGGGCTGTCAGCTATCACGAATCGGAGAATAAGTACATGAAGATCGTGACGCACTTGAAGGGCGAGTGGAAGAACGTGGTGTTTGTGGACGGAACCGATGATGAGTACATTGACCAGATCTGCGATTTCAACGAGAACGCGGACCATGACGATGCTCCAGACAGCTTGGCAAGCATGATTCGAAAGAAAAAGAACAAAGACACCGATTCCGGTGGTTACAAATCTGTCTTTGGAGGTGTGTACTGATGAAAACATATCAGGATCTGCTGGCGGTTGGTGAGCGCGAAGCTGACCGGATGGCATTCATTCAACAGGTGATCCAGCAGCATGAGGGCAGCGAGCTATTTAGGATCGCAAAGGACGCGAATCTGTATTTCCGTGGGTTGAATCCGACCATCATGAACGCGGAGAAGATCATGTATGATGCGCTGGGGCGTGCGCAGCTGGATCCGATCGCGGCGAATCACAAGATTCCGTGTCGGTATTATTACTATTTCATATCGCAGACGGTCATGTATCTGCTGGCAAACGGTATCAGTTTCAAGGATTCCACGACAAAGGACAAGCTGGGCGGTGCTCAGTTCGACCATATTGTGCAGATGATCGCGATTAAGGCGCTGAACGCCGGAGCTGCATTCGGTTTCTTGAACGTGGATCACGTCGAGGTGCTTCCGATCTGCGGGACTGACGGCGAGGTTTCCTTTGCTCCGCTGTATGATGAGGAGAATGGTGCGCTGATGGCGGGTGTCCGGTATTGGCAGATTGACAACACGAAACCGCTGCGTGCGACGCTGTTTGAGCCGGACGGATTCACGGAGTACATCAAACGAAAGGCGGATGAGATGACCGTGCTGCAAGAGAAGCGTCCGTATAAGCTGAACATCGGTCAATCGGAGGTGTCCGGACCGGAGATTCTGTCCGGTGAGAACTGGGCGAC
The DNA here is from genome assembly GCA_946188175.1 of uncultured Ruminococcus sp. Lineage (GTDB taxonomy): Bacteria > Bacillota > Clostridia > Oscillospirales > Ruminococcaceae > Firm-04. The sequence continues at coordinate 15,588 of CAMHUJ010000001.1, read as the reverse complement.
GCTGCCGATCGTTCCGCTTTTCAACGTGAACCGGCAGAGTGAGCTGGTCGGACGTAAAGCGACGCTTGATGCTTATGACCTGATGCTGTCGCAGCTCGTCAACAATGTCAGCGACGGCGCCTTGATTTACTGGATTATTCAAAACGCTGACGGAATGAATGCGGCTGATGATCAGGCGTTTCTTGACCGTCTGAAAACGATCCACGTCGCGCACACGGATGACGGGCAGTCGATCACCCCGCAACAGGTCGACGTGCCATTCCAGGCGTCGGAGACGTCGCTTGAGAGGTTGCGCAGTCAGCTATTCGACGATTTCATGGCATTGGATGTCAAGAATATCGCGTCCGGTGCTGCAACGGCGACGCAGATCGAGGCGGCATACGAGCCGATGAATATTAAGGCGTCAATGCTGGAGACGTGCGTCACAACCTTTGTAAAGGGGCTGCTGAAACTGCTCGGTGTTGATGATGATCCGTCTTATCAGCGCGATACGATCATCAATAAGAACGAGGAAATACAGAACGTGCTGCAGGCCGCGGAATACACGTCGGAGAAATACACGACGAAGAAGCTGCTGACTATCATGGGCGACGTTGACGCGGTCGATGCCGTCATGAGGGACCGGCTGGAGGAGGACGCGTCGCGGTATGCGAGAGAAGAACCAGAGCCGGAACAGGAGCCGGAACCGGCGCCGGAGGAGGTCGCTGAATAATGGACGCGGCGCACGCTTGGACGGACAAAGAGATCGAGAAGCTGGAGCGAGAGCTTGAGCGGATTTATCGTCGCGCAGAAAAAGAGGTTGGCGAAAAGTGGCGTGATTATATGGCATCGGTCGGAAAGCGTGTTGAGGAAGCTCAAAAGGCGTATGATGCTGCAAAGGCGTCCAGTGACAAGGAGGCGATCAAGCGTGCGGGGATCCGGTTGTCGAAAGCAAAGAAAGAGCTGACGATCACCGATTCGCATTATAAGGAGCTGACGAACGACCTCGCAAAGGAGATCAACCGCGTCAATCAAACGGCTGCTGCATATGTCAACGGTAAACTGCCGGAGGTGTATGCGCGGAATTATAATGCGGTCGCAGCGCGGGTCAGCAGCAACTTGAGAGGATATTCGTTTGAGTTGGTCGACGCTTCGACAATCCGGAACCTGGCGCTGTCAGATAAAACGCTGCTGCCGTACAAGGTGATCGACGGGGTGAAGGACGTGCGCTGGAACACGCAGAAGGTCAATTCCGAAGTTTTGCAAGGGATTCTGCAAGGGGACAGTATGCCGAACATTGCAAATCGCCTCTGGAACGTTCTCGGCATGAATAAAACGAGCGCTATCCGGAATGCGAGGACGACGGTCACGAGTGCAGAGAACAAAGGTCGGATGGATATGATCGAAGAAGCCGAGGAGAAAGGCGTGCACACGCAGAAGATTTGGATCTCGACAAAAGACGATCGGACGCGTGACAGTCATCTCGAACTTGACGGCGAGCAGATTGATCCGGACGAGAAGTTCTCGAACGGGCTTGAATATCCTGGGGATCCGAACGGAGAACCGGAGGAGGTCTACAACTGCCGGTGCACGCTTGGCTATAAGGTCGTTTCGTTTGCGAGCCTGAGGGTCCATGCTCCGGAGCGCGATCGTGCTGTCGTAACGAGCGACGGTAAAATCCTTTTGAAAAGAGGCGGATAAAATGGCTGACGTAACGTTCGATTCGAATCTGGACATATTCCTCGATGCGTTGCCGGAGCAGATCGAGGCGGCTCTGATCGCGATCGGCATGACGGCTGAAACGTATGCAAAGCAACTGTGTCCGGTTGACACCGGTCGGTTGCGAAACAGCATCACGCACGAGGTCGACATGAAAGAGCAATGTGCTATCATCGGCAGCAACGTCGAGTACGCTGCTTATGTTGAGCTCGGCACATCTCGGCAGAAAGCACAACCGTATTTGAGACCGGCGGCTGAAAATCACGGATTTGAGTATCAGACGATTGCAAGAAACGCATTGAAGTCTTGACAAATGCAGAAAGGTCGAATATACTGAATTTGAAATCTAATCAGCGAGCAAGCTGACCGAAGAAAAGGAGATAGTTATGGCTTTGACAAGAAAAGCGCTGAAGGCGATGGGCTTGACCGACGAACAGGTCGATTCGATCGTGGAAATGCACACGGACACCGTGGACGGTCTGAAGGAAAAGATCCGGATCGCGGAGGAGAAGGCAGCCGATTACGATGAGGTCAAGAAACAGCTTGAAGCATCGAAGGGCGGCAAGGACTACAAGTCCGAGTATGACAAGCTCAAGGGTGAGTTTGACGCGTACAAGAAGGACGTCACCGAAAAGGAAATCGCAGCGGCCAAAACAAAGGCCGGTCGTGCCTATTTCGAAGCGAAGGGCATCAAGGGCGGGAACCTTGAGATCGCTATGCGCGGTGCGAAGGACGAGATCTCTGCGCTGGAGCTGGACGGTGACAAGATCAAGGATACAAAGGCGCTTGATGCGCTGATCGCCGGTGATTACAAGGGGCTGATTGTGTCCGAATCGACAAAAGGCGCGGATCCGGTCAATCCTCCGGCGAATGGTGGCTCGGTTCTGAAAACGAGAGAAGAGATCTATGCTAAGGACGATAAGGGCAGATACAAGCTCGATGCTGTTCAGCGAATGCAGGAGCTTGCGAAGATTGAAGCGTCCGGAAAGGAATAAACCATGACTGACGAAATCACGCTTGACGCTCCGGAGACACGGCTTGAGCGATTCCTGGCGGCGGCTGCCGGTGTCGAAGGCATTACGCTTGACGAGCCGGAGACGCGAATCGAAAAATATCTGTATAAGATCGCGCAGGGTTCCGGCGGCGGTTCGGGCGGCGGTGCGCTTGTGGTGCATGAGGTGGACGGCACGCTCGACAAGACATGGCAAGAGATTCATGATTCTGCTCCTCTTGTGTGGCAAACTGACGGAGATGGTGGTTACAGGATTTTAGTCGCTGTTTTTGAGGAAGACGGAGATTTTATCGTCACTTTCGCAGAACCACAGCCCAATGAAAACATTATGCGGTCATATGTCGCTACATCAGCAAGCGGTTATCCCGCATCTAACGCTCAATAACCCCATGACGGTGAGCGTATGACCGTATGCGATATTATCGCAGCATAGGAGAACGAAATGACCGTACACAAGGATCAGCGAAGAACCGCAGCCGAAGCACTGGCAGACGATCCATAAAATAAAGAGCCGAAAGGCAGAAAGGAAAATAATATGGCAAAAGATAGACTGACCAAACAGGCTAATATCAGTGCTTCGATCCGTGAACAGGACTTTGTCACGGTATTCGGGCAGAACTGGCAGGCGCTCCAGCAGATCCTGGGCATTACCAGAGCGATTCGCAAGGCACCTGGTACGAAGCTGGTCGCAAACAAGGCGAAGGTTACGCTTCAGAGCGGCGCAGTTTCTGAGGGAGATGAGATTCCGTATTCGCAGGCGGAGGTTACTCCGGTCGTGTTCGATGACGTCACGATCAAGAAGTATGCGAAGGCTGTTTCGATCGAGGCGGTTGCGAAGTATGGCGCCGCTGTTGCAGTGCAGAAAACCGATGAGGCGTTCCGGAACGAGCTGCAGAATGAAGTTCTCACGTCGTTCTATACGTTCCTCAAGACCGGCGAGCTGACCAACATTCAGACGACCTGGCAGATGGCGCTTGCTATGGCGAAGGGTCTTGTGCTGAACAAGTTCCAGGAGATCCGCAAGACGGCGACCGACGTTGTCGGCTTTGCAAATCTGCTCGATGCGTATGCGTATCTGGGCGCGGCGGGCATCTCTGTGCAGACGCAGTTCGGTATCAACTATGTCAAGGACTTCATGGGTTATTCCACGCTGTTCCTGATGGGCGACACCGATATTCCGAGCGGCACCGTGATCGCGCTCCCGATCGAGAACATCGATCTGTATTATATCGATCCGAGCGACAGCGAATTCGCGCAGCTTGGTCTTGAGTACACGACCGACGGCGAAACGAATCTGATCGGTTTGACAGACTTCCCGGAGATCGAGATGGACTACTATTACAGCCATGCGGTCGGCGAAACCTATGCGATCATGGGCATGAAGCTCTGGGCGGAGTACATCGACGGCATCGCGGTTGTCAAGGTAGAAGCGTCCGGTTCCGTTGGTTCCGCAACGTTCACCAGTGGCGCTGGCACGACCGCCGGTACGAAGATCACCGTGACTGCTCCGGCAACGCTGAAGTCCGACTGGAAGTTCTACGTTAAGGCGCAGGCGAGCACCGCACCGGCAACTCCGGCATACAAGGCGGCGGTTGATGACTCCTGGACGGAGATCTTCCCTGTCCTGTCGACCGGCATTGCGGACAATGTCACCGGCTTCACCGCTGGTCACAAGATGGTCATGGCGATCACGAACGGTTCCGGTCAGACGCTGTATACCAGAACGACCGGCGTCGATGTTGTAAACCACGCATAAGGAGGCTTGTATGATCGGACAAATCTGCGCCGAAGTAAAAAATTACTTTGTCCAGCGTGACGTCGATGTGCATGCCGGAAACTACACGATCGCGAACGGTGAGATTTCGCCGGTTCCGTTTGTGCGGGTCGGGCAGTATTATCGAATCGTCGGCAGCGCCTTGAATGATGGCGTGTATCAGCGCGGAGTTGACGATCTGCAGCTTACAGACGAGGAGTTCTTCGGGAGCGTATGGTCTATGCGCATTCCGAAGGACTTCCTTGCGCTGTGTGAGGAAATCGAAGCCTGGCAAACGGCGAATGCCGAAAGTCTGTCCGGTCCGTATCAATCGGAATCGTTCGGAGGCTATTCGTACAGCCGCGGGACGTCGGCATACGGCGGGGCGTGGACTTGGAAGGATCAGTTCCGGAATAAGTTGAACGCTTACCGCAAATTATCGCCTCTGTGAGCGCGTGAGGAGGTCAAAATGAGCCTTTACGATGCAGCAATGGAATCGTGCCAGATGATTCATAAAATAAGCATGAATGACAGCTACGGAGGCGAGATCACGACCTACGTGCGAGGTGCGACGTTCGAAGCGGCGATAACGTTTGACACGTCGGTTCAGGCGCGGATCGGAATGTCGGAGGGCGTGAAGAACATGTACACGGTTCATACACGGAAATCGAAAACGTTGCAACCGTTTGACATGTTTGAGCGCAAGAGCGATGGAAAAACGTTCCGAGTTACGTCTGACGGGCGGGATGCAAAAACTCCGGACACGGCGACGATTAACATGCGGGTCTGCACGGCTGAAGAATACGCTATACCCGGGGAGGTTTCGACGCTATGAATGCACAGGCGGCATTGACAAGCTTCTGGCGCGGTTTTGGTTGGGACGCGTTTGACGAGAATTCGGTTCCGGATAATGCGTTTGCAACGCGGTCGCAATATATCACGTATTCGTCACCGCAAGGATTCTTCGACGAGCCGATCATGCAGAATGCGTCGTTGTGGATGCGTTCAACGAGCTGGGGCGAGATCGTCGAGAAAATGCAACAGATCGCCGAATATATCGGACTTGGCGGAAAGCTGATCAAGACAGATAGCGGTTATCTGTGGATCAAGCGAGGGACGCCGTTTGCACAGCGCATGTCTGACGAGGATCCGGCTGTTCGACGGATCTACCTCAATCTTGAGATTGAGTTTTTCACGAGCAAATAACACGAAAGGAAATATCTGCTATGGGTAGATTTACTGTTATTCCGCAGAGCGCATTCGATGAACTGCAGCTTGACGCGGGTGTTCTGCTTTCGAGCTTCAATCCGGCAAATCCGCAGATCGCTGATTCCGCGATCATCTGCGCGACGACCGGTGGCATCAATCCGTCATGCGTTCCGACCTATTCGGACTTTGCGGAAGATGTCGACAATGCTCCGAATAATCTGAAGGAGTTCAAGCATCTGGATGGCTGGGAATGCAAGATCAGCACGACCGCGCTTGGCACTTCTCCGGCGCTTATTAAGCTGGCGCTGGGTGCTGCCGATATTCCTGGCACGAATTCCGCGAAGATTGTTCCGCGTCGCGATTTGTCGCAGTCCGATTTCCGCGATCTGTGGTGGGTCGGAGATAAGGCAAACGGCGGCTTCGTTGCGATCCGACTGATCAACGCTCTGTCGACCGGCGGTTTCTCGTTGCAGACGACGAAGAACGGAAAAGGTCAGGTATCGCTGGAGATCACCGGTCATGTATCGCTGTCCGCGCAGACGGTCGTTCCGATGGAGTTTTACAGCTCCGATGACGTCGGATCCGGTGCGGTGTCCGTCAATCAGACGCTGATTCATGTGACGTCCGATTTCGAGGGCGTGTCTGCTCCGACGAATGCGCAGCTGGTGATCACGCTGACGGCTGAATCCGGCTACACGATCGCAAACGCAATCGTCATGGTCGGCGGCGTCGATGTGACGGCGTCGAGATATTCGGCGTCGAATCATAAGGTAACTATTCCGGCGGCGAATCTCACTGGTGCTGTCGAGATCATCGCAACGGCAAACGAAACCTGATAGGAGGCACACATGAAACTGTCCGAGATCAAAGGTGAAAAGGCGATCGAAGCAATCGCGGAAATCATCGAACCGGCAACGGAAATTCTAAACGATCAAAAGGTCAAGCTGGCGGCACGGTCGAAAAACATCGCGGCAGCCGCATCGATCGCTCTGAAGAATCATCCGAAGCAGGTCCTGCATGTGCTGGCGGTGCTTGACGGAGAAGATCCGGAAACCTATGAGCCGTCGCTCTTGGAGATTCCGAAGAAGCTGATTGACCTATTCAACGATCCGGAGCTGTCTGCGCTTTTTACGTCGCCGGATCAGACAGAGGCAGCAGAATCGTCTGGTCCGCTATCGGAGAATACCGAGGACCGGTAAGCGCACGGTTATTCATACGGTACGTCAAATCACGTCTCGATCAAGAGAACGAGGACGAGGCGTACCGTTTTTATATGGCGGCGATGGCGAAGATCGCAGCCGGAGCGAAGGACGTTCCGTGGTTTCACGATATTGTCAAGAGTGAATCGAAGCCGGTTGAATCCGAAACGGAAATCATGGAAAGAATCAAAAAAGGCGTAAATAAGATTGGAGGTTCGGACAATGGACCTATTTGATATTGCTGCAAAAATCACGCTTGATACGCGTGGTTATGAATCTGGGCTGAAAGACGCAGAAGGCAAAGGATCTTCGTTCGCTGACAAATTGCGTGGAGGTCTTGGCAAAGCCGCGAGTGCAATCGGAACAGCCACAAAGGTCGCAGCAGCCGGAGTTGCAGCCGGAATGGCGGCGGCTATTAATTTAGCGAAGCAAGCGACAGACGCATACGCGAATTATGAGCAGCTTGTAGGTGGCGCTGAACTTTTGTTTGGCGATGCATATGATTATATAGCCAACAAATCCAAAACTGCATACAAAGACGTGCAGATGTCTCAAAACGAATATCTGCAGCAGGTCAACGGCTTTGCTGTTGGTCTTAAAACGGCACTTGGCGGAAACGAACAAGCAGCGGCGGAGTTGGCGGCGAAAATCGTCACCGCAGAAGCTGATGTCGTTGCGGCAACTGGTAACACTCAAGAAGCCGTTCAGAATGCTTTTAACGGCATCATGAAGGGCAATTTCACCATGCTTGACAACTTGCAGCTCGGCATAACGCCAACAAAGGAAGGTATGCAAGAGGTCATTGATAAGGTCAATGAATGGAATGAAGCAAATGGTCGTGCTACTGCATACGAAATAGACAATCTCGCCGACGTGCAATCCGCGCTTGTCGATTATATCGAAATGCAAGGGCTTGCCGGATACGCTGCAAACGAGGCGTCGGAAACGATCGCGGGTTCCGCTGCATCTGCAAAGGCGGCGTGGCAAGATCTACTCGTTGCGTTCGCTTCTGGAGATGATATTTCTGTTGCAATGGATAATGTCATCAAGTCGGTTACATCGTTCGCAAAGAATATTATTCCGGTTTTTTCACAAGCTCTGAAGGGGATCGGAAAGGCTTTTCGTGATATCGCGCCAATAATCGCCGATGAACTTCCTGGGATCATTAATGAAATCGTTCCAATTGCAATCGAAATCGGGATGTCTCTTGTCAATTCTGTTATCGATGCGTTTGAACAGTTGTTCCCGATGTTGGTCGATCTGATTATGACTAATGCCCCGACGTTGATCGATACAGGGATGAGGCTGCTGATGGCTGTAATCCAGGGAATTTTCGATTATCTTCCGGCGTTGGTTGAAGCTGCGGCTTCGATTGTCGCGCAGCTTGTGACGTCTATCGGCGAGGCGCTGCCTGAACTTATCCCCGCAGCGATATCAATGATCATCGAGATTGTGACCGGAATTCTTGATAACATTGACCTGCTCATTGATGCGGCAATCGAATTGGTCATGGGCTTGGTTGATGGAATTATGGCGGCGATCCCGATTCTTCTTGAGAAAGCACCTGAAATAATTGAAAAGTTTGTCGCGGCGCTGATTAGAAACATTCCGAAGATTCTTGCGGGAGCCGGTAAATTGATCGCTGCGCTTGTTAAGGGGATCATTCAAAACCTACCGCAGATTATCATGATGGGTCCGGAAATTATCGTTGCGCTGGTTTCCGGTATCGTTTCGGCGCTCCGGGATCTATTCGGGAGTGGTAAGGACATGGTCGATGCAGTCAAAAATGGTGTGTCGTCTGTGATTGGAGATGCCAAAAAATGGGGCGCCGACCTGCTTCAAAACTTTATAAACGGTATATCGTCAAAGATGGGTGCGCTTGGTCAGAAAATATCGAGCGTTGCCGGTAAAATCCGGTCCTTTATTGGATTCTCGGAACCGGAAGATGGTCCGCTTTCTGATTTCCATACTTACGCTCCGGACATGATGAACCTTTTTATGAAAGGTATCACAGACAACGAGCGAAAGCTGTCTCAAACTGTTGCTGACGCATTCGATTTCGGGAATCTGTTCACGCCTCCGAGCATCGGAGGATTCGGTGTTCCGGCGCTTGCTGGTGTCGATTCCGAATTTGGATCCGGCGGTGTAATCAATCTGTACATTGATGGAGATAAGTGGGTCGGGTCCACGTCCGCAAAAATGGACCGTGATCTCGGAGACATTCAAAAGCTGCGTGCGCGTTGGGGAGGTAAGAACTGATGAATATTGATCGTCTTTACATCAAAGGACCGGCTGACAACGATTTTGTTGCGGTCGACACGACGTTCGGGCTGTATTTGAAATGGCGGAAACTGTCGGCGCCGACTCCGAAGGTCATCTATGACGAGATTCCTGGCATGAATGGATCGCTCGACAGCACAGAAGAATTTGGCGAGGTGTTTTATGAGCCTCGTACGTTAGCGCTGGACTGCAAACATCCGTCAGATTCTTGGCAATCGGATTTTCAATCATTCATGAACGCCTATCACGGGCAAGACGTGAAGATCTCGTTTTCAAACGACCCGGATTTTTATTGGGCCGGTCGACTGACGGTCTCGGAATACGAATCAAAGGACCATTCACATCTGATGAGCGCTCTGGTCTATCCGTATAAATTCAAAAAAACGGCGACAACGGTGACGAAAACCGGAGGCGGGACCGTGACGCTGACGAATGGCAGAATGCCGGTCGTTCCGGACGTGACAATCGGTGGTGCGGTAACGATTGCTTGGGGAACGAACTCGAAGCAGTTGTCTGCAAGTTCGTATCCGGCGACGGTACGCATTCCTGGGTTGCGATTGACGCAGGGGTCGCTGGTCGTTACGATCACCGGGTCCGCTTCGGTCACGTTTTCATATAGGGAGGGATCTCTGTAATGAATTTTACGGTCTATGCAGACGAGTACGTCATTTACAACAGAAGCATTATTGACGAGCATGGGCGTCCGCAGTGTTTGATCTTGAATCCGGTCCTGAATGAAACGACCGACGATTTCTGTTCGCTGACATATCGATGCAAGAAGGGATCACCGGCTTATGATCGGTCCGTCGAATTGATCCCGCGAATCAAGGTTTACGAGGACAGCACGCTATATTGGACCGGCCGGATTCTGAAAAGCACGCCAAATATCAACGCAGAAAAAGAGATTTACGTCGAGGATTTTCTCGGCGTATTGTGCGACGGAATCTATCGACCGTTTGAGTTTTATGGAACGGTTGCGGAGCTTCTGCAATCGGTGGTGAACGCAAACAACGCGCAGGTCGGATCGAATCAGCAGATTTATTCGGTTGTGTGCGACGTCGATGTTGGGAACATAGTGCGCTCGTCGGAGGGATACAATACTTGCTGGACTGTGATTCAGGAAAAGCTGCTGAAGATGATCGGCGGCTATATTTGGATTGCATATGACGGCCAGGAGCGTGCGATTCTGCACTACTCAATGAATGCGCGGAACGCGTCGACACAGTATATTCGCTTTGGCGAAAATTTGAAAAGTTACAAAGTCGAATACAACTATGACGGATTCTATACGGCTTGCGTCCCGCTTGGTGCGAAGGACAACCAGACGAAGGAATATGTTACGATCGCGTCGGTGAATAGCGGCGTCGATTATCTGGTAGACGACACAAATGCTGCGATATATGGTACCATTTATGCACCAACCAAAGAAACTACTTGGGAAGATGTGCATGAGCCGTCGATTCTGCTGGCGCGTGGTCAAGCGTGGATTCAAAACAAGGCGTCACGGCTGATTCAAAAGATCGACCTGACTGCGCACGATCTTTCCGGATTGAATGCGGATCTTCGGGCGTTTCACTGGTTGGATTCTGTGCAGGTTGAAGCAGATGAGATCGGCAGCAGTTCGTTCGTTATCAAGAGATTGTCGCGACCTCTCGACGCTCCGTTACGACTGGAGATCAGCATGGGTGATTCTCGGTCCAGTGTGACCGGTGCAGCGGTATCGGTTCAAAGTGACACGGCTGATCGAATCGAATATATTGAATCAAATTATACAACCGAGGACGATGTCGAAAGCATCATTCAGCCGGATCTTGATGCGATTCGAGAGGAAACGCTGACGCAGATGACCGCAATCCGTCAAGAGGCAAACGAGATCGTTCTCGCGGCTTTGGAGGAGTATCGGTCCGAAAGCGCAACGTCTCTTGATCAGCTTTATCAAAGAATCGCGTCCGAGCTGCAGATTCTTGCGGATCGAGTTGATTTTAATTTCAGCTATACGTCAGAATCAATCACGGAAATCGACGGTCGGTATAATGCGGAGATCAACAACATTCTTTCGTTCATTCGGTTGCTGCCAACGACGTCAACGCAACAGGGCGGCATCGTGATCGGCGAAAGCACGAGCGAGATCAAGCTGAAACTTGAGAATGACGTCTTGTATTTTTTCACCGGAGACGAAACGACGGTCAGCACGCAGAACGCGATTGCCTATTTCGCAGCTGGACAGCTGGTCGTCAACGAGGCGGTTCTTCGTGTCGTGTCTGTCGGGATTCCTGGCGCGATGATGTATTTTTCGGTTGTTGGATCCGGTTCGCTTCAATGCTTGTTTTTGAGTCCGAGGAGGGTTGAATAATGGCTTATGTCAAATTATCGTTCACGATAGTATATAATGCAAACGGAGGAACCGGAGCACCGGCGTCCATGACAAGAAAAATTCCGTATGCTGATACACGCTCGTTTCCGTACACTATCACGCAAGAGGTCACGTCGACAATTCCGAATCGTTCCGGTTATAATTTTCTCGGATGGTCAACGAATGCAAGCGCGACGACTCCGACGTACTCTCCAGGGTCGACCGTTTCGCATACGTTTCCGTACAATACCGGAAGTGATCAGTCGTACACAATGAATCTGTATGCTGTTTGGCAGCAATCGTCGTATGTGATTTTTTACCGCGCAGGCACATACGGGACCGGGACCGACACGAGCGACACGAAGCTTGGCGGCGTTGATCTGACTTTGAAAGGTCGAATTTTCACGCGGAGCGGGTATCAGCAGACCGGCTGGTCGTTGAGTGCAGACGGATCCGGTTATGCTTATAATATTGGTGGAAAATACACGGCGAACGCTGGCGCGACGCTGTATCCGTACTGGTCGATAGTCAAGTCAACGATCACGTCCGTGACTGATTCTGTTCCGGCAGATGGCTCGACGCAAGGAACTGTTGAGATCAATAGACCGAATTCGAATTTCACGCACAAGGTCGTGATCTCGCTTGGAACTCGGTCAGCTGAATACACGAATGTCGGCACGAGCTTAACGTTCACCATTCCGGCAGCGTGGCTTGACCAGATCCCTACGGCGACGGCTGCTGTTGCGACGGTAACGTTGACGACGTACAACAACGGATCGCAGGTCGGCACGCCTGACACAAAATCGTTCACGGTCACGGTTCCGGACAGCGTGGTTCCGACGATCAGCTTGACCGGCGCAAATGTTTCGGACAATCAGACGGTCTCCTCCTGGGACGTTCTGGTGCAGGGGTTCAGTAAGATTGCGCTGACGGCGACCGTAACTGCCGGATCCGGCGCAACTATTTCGAGCATCGTTTTCTCCGGTGATGGTGTATCACAGACCGGAATCGGAACGACCGTCATGTCGGAATTACTACAGAACGCCGGGAGCCGGACATGGACGGCGACGATCACTGACAGCCGTGGAAAAACGGCGACGGCAACATTGACGAGAACGGTGAATGAATACTATCCGGCGGCTGTACTGGCGTTTTCCGCATTCAGGTCAACGGCTGAAGGGAATCCGTCACCGTCCGGCGGTCAGTATGTGACAGCGGTTGGAAATTATTCTTTCGCGTCATGCGCTGGTCATAACTCTGCGTCTGTGAAGAAGATCGAATACAAGCGACATACGGAATCGACGTGGACGACTGGAGAAAATTCTGCGGCAAGCGGTACACGATACACCTTCGGGACGATATCGTTGCTATATACGTATGATATCCGGTTGACTGTGACGGATGCGCTTGGATCAACGGCAGCATACACGGTCAATGTCGCATCTGTAAATGGTGTTTCGTTTGGCTTGAATGGGCGGTGTGCTCGGTTCGGAGGTCCGGTGCAGTATGATGACCGGTTTGAGTGCGACTGGGATGCGCAGTTTGACGGGCAAATCGAAGCACCGTTGTTTTTGCAGACCGGTTTTATCCAGGCAGCAGCGGTCGAACCTGGGACAACAAAAACCGTTTCTGTGACATTTGATACTCCGTTCATGACGCAGCCGTATGTCACGTTCTCAATGCTGTCTCCACAGACGATCGGTATGGAGCTTTGCACAGCGTCGATATGGAATATTACAGAAACCGGATTTTCTGCACGTTTGACGAATGGTTACGAATCGAACAGAACGCTCGGCATCTGTTGGATCGCCACCGCGAGAAAGATCACGGATGTTTCGATTACAGATCAGCCGGTCAGCCAAATTGTAGACGTTGGAGATGGTGCGACATTTGCGATTGTTGCGGTGAATGCGACGGCGTATCAGTGGTATATGAAAAATCAGTTTGCGTTTGACTGGGTGACGATTAGCGGAGATGCAGCAAAGGCGCCGGAATACTCACTGACGAACATCGGGACCAATATGAACAATTTCAAATTCAAATGCGTGGCGTCGAACAACAAGGGACAGGTTGAGTCAAATGCTGCAATTTTGAATGTCAATGGTGCGACGGTGATATCCGATCGGAATCCGTACATAAAGCGTGCAAGTGCTGGCGGGATGACAATTGGAAACCGCGAGATTGATATGCTTGTCGGCGGGACTGTGACGTGGAATCAATATTGCGACTATAACGAAATAACGCCGACAAATACATGGGACGCTTTGCGCGTTGGAATATCAATAACTGGTCATTCTTTGACTATAACGTCGAATTCCAATACGACAGCCCAGAAAGCGGCTACACTTCGTGATTTTACATCGAAGTCTAATCATAGATATCTGGTAACTGGCTATATAACTCCACCATCTCAGACTTATAACGCTGTATACGGTCTTTATTCTGGCTCGACAGCGGATGAAAGGTATATTATCACGGCTGGCTCTGGCAGAACTGATATATCCCGCGTTTTCACACCTTCCACAAATGGATGCAGCTTTAAATTCCTTCTTGCGAACGCAACTCCAAGTGGAACATCTGCTGTTTCTGAAGATTTGATGATATTTGATTTGGACGAGATGTTCGGTTCTCCAATCGCAAATCACATCTACAATTTGGAGCAAGCGAATGCCGGCTCTGGTGTAGCGTGGTTTAAGAGCTTATTCCCATCGACGTTTTATGCTCGGAATGCTGGAGAACTGCTGTCGGTTAACGCATCAGCTCATGTTATGCGCGACGATTCGGACGCCGTGATAGCCGCGTATCCGCTTGACAGCACTGTTGTGTTGCATGGAATTCCGAAGCTCGACGCAGATAACAAGCTGTATTATGATGGCGACACATATGAATCTGACGGCACGGTGACGAGAAAGTACGGTGTTCGCGCATATCAGACTGGTGACGTAACAGACGGGAGCACAATGGTAACTGATGGAACGACAACGGTGTATGCATTGACAACGCCGACGACCGAAACGGCATATCCGTATCAGAATCCGCAAAGCGTTGACGCAAGCGGGACCGAGGAGTATACTGATAGCAGAGCTGTGACGATGCCGGTTGGACATTACACGGAATACTCCGATACGAATTTAACTGATTAAGGAGGTTTTTATGATTACAGAATCAAATGTGAAGCTAAATGTTTCAAAAATGAACGTGCTAAAGGACATTTTCGCGAAACAGAAGGACAGTAATTCGCGATTCTTGAATTGCGTGTTTTTTGACGGCCGACGGGTCGTTCCGGTTACGCAGGGCGACGTTGTGATCAATGCGGAGCGGTCAGATGGATCGTATCATTCATTTGTCGGATCGATTAGCGATGACGGTTCTGTTCGGGTTCCGCTGACGAATTGGATGCTGGAAAAAGCGGGGAATCTGATCTGCTCTGTCACGATTTACGAAGGAACCGAGAAACTGACGACAGCAGCGTTTCAGATCTTCGTCGAAAAAGCCGAGAATCCTGACGGCGCGATTTCTCCGGATGATCCGGCAACTGACGTCGCGCAGCAGCTTGTTTTACGTGCTGAAGCAGCGGCAGATGATGCGGAGACGGCGTTAAACGAAATCAATAATAAATTTGAAGGGGCAGGTGTAAGCGGAACGAGTTACGAAACTGTTTGTGACGTGACTGTTACAACGGAAATAGATCCTTCGTATCCAAAACCGCTTGCCAAATTACTGAATCAACAAGATGTTTTGTATCGGTACGGATATTATCGTATTACGATAGACGGCACACAATACATTTTACAGAATAAGCCGTGGTTTGTTTTGCAAAACAATGGGAGAACGCTCAAGGGGACTTCCGTGCTTGGGAATATAACATATTATGGCGATGACGTTTCGAGTGGATTTTTCTTGCCAAATTATGATGTTCCGTTCCTCATTTGCACGAACGTCAATGATGACGAATCTGTTTGGATATTAACAGCTTCTTCTGGCACGTATACTGTAAAGGTTGAGCATATCGTTTTTGATCAAACAATTATTTCCGACCATTTGGTCTATGGACAAGATGAATCTTATCCAATCAACAAATATG